>CALMPG010000177.1 GCA_937871915.1 uncultured Phycisphaerales bacterium | reverse complement strand
CGATGTCCCACAGCCCCCCCGGGGTCGCGCGCCCCACGCCTCCCCCCCTGACCGCTTGCCGCTGGACAAACCCCCCCCCCTCCCCGGCCCCCGCGGCCCCCGCCCCCGCCCCCGCCGCCCCCGGCCGAGGTCAAGCTCGAGACCATCGCCCAAGACCTGAGCGTCGATCCGCGCGTGCAGGTCGCCGCCGACCTCCAAGTCACCGAGGACAAGGTCGAGCTCGGCAAGGCCGTCGTCCACCTCGCCGACGCCTTCGCACGCGGCGACGCCAAGCTCCTCAAGCCCCTCCTCACGCGCCGGGCCCAGGCCCTGCTCGATGATCTCACCGCCACCGGCGGCTGGGAAGAGGCCACCCGCCCCATCGAGGCCGTCCGAATCGTCTTCATGCAGGACGGCGTGGAACTCGGCGGCGTCGGCACGGCCGGCGAGTCCGGCGACGAGGCCGCCATGCGCGTCTCCGCCAAGGTCATGGAGGCCATGAAGGGCATCCCGCCCGAGCAGCTGATGGCGATCCAGAAGGCCATGACCGGCTTCATGGCCGGAATGGACCCCGCCGCGCTCGCCCGCGACCCCGGCAAGATCGCCGAACTCCAGTCCAAACTCTCCGACGCCGCCAAGGCCGCCGGTATCTCCGAGGAGGTCATCGCCAAACTCGACGAACTCCGCACCCAACTCGCCCAGAGCGCCCCCGCGCCCGACGCCGCTCCCTCCGGCGGCAGCGGCACCGGCGTCCTCCTGGCCATCCAGGACCCCAAGGGCGCCTACATCCTCGGCTGGGCCGCCGAGCGCGTCGGCGACACATGGGTCTTCACCAACGCCCCCGCGGCCGGCGACATCCGCCCGCGCGCATCCCTGTGGGACAACGTCGGCCCCGAAGGCTTCCAGGCCGTCCGCATCGCCGCCGCGCCCTCCTCGTTCTCCATGCCCGACGACACCCACCGCTCCGGAGGCAGCAGCGGCAGCGGCGATCAGGGTGGTGGTGGAGGTGGTGGTGGGGCACCCGGCGGCCGCGAGCCCGGCGGTTCCCCCCCGGCCGGCACCCCACCCGCGCCCCCGCCCCGCGCCCCCGGCTCCCCAGGCCGCCCGCCCGGAAGCGGCTGAGCCGAATGGTACAAACGCTGAAGTCTGAAATCTGAAATCTGAACTTTGAAATCTGAAATCTGAAATTTGAAATTTGAAATTTGAAGTTTTGGATTTGAACTTCGACCTCTGAGTTTTCAGATTCACCCTCCACCCCCGAGCCACGCCTTGCCCGACCCAGCCTCTCCCCCATCCCCCACCCGCGTCGCCTTCATCACCGGCGCCAGCCGCGGCATCGGCAAGGCCATCGCCCTGCGCCTCGCCCGCGACGGCCGCCACGTCGTCCTCTCCGCCCGCTCCGCCGGCCCGCTCAGCGAAGTGAAAGCCCAGATCGAAGCCGCCGGCGGCAAAGCGTCCATCAAGCCCGTGAACGTCTCCGACCGCGCCGCCATCGCCAAGGCCATCGACGAGACCGCCGCCGAACTCGGCCGCCTCGACATCCTCGTCAACAACGCCGGCATCACCCGCGACAACCTCGCCCTCCGCATGTCCGACGAGGAGTGGGACGACGTCGTGAACACCAACCTCACCTCCGCCTTCGCCGCCATCCGCGCCGCCGCCCGCCCCATGATGAAGGGCAAGTTCGGCCGCATCGTCAACATCGCCTCCACCTCCGGCGTTGTCGGCAACGCCGGCCAGGCCAACTACGCCGCCGCCAAGGCCGGCCTCATCGGCCTCACCAAGACCATCGCCCGCGAACTCGGCGGCAAGAACATCACCGCCAACGCCGTCGCCCCCGGCTACATCGAGACCGACATGACCACCGGCCTCCCCCAGGAGATCAAGGACAAGATCCTCTCCATGGTCGCCGTCCGCCGCCTCGGCATCGCCGACGACATCGCCGCGGCCGTCGCCTACGTCTCCTCCGACGACGCCGGCTACCTCACCGGCCAAACCCTCGTCATCGACGGCGGCATGACCATGACCTCCTGACTCCGGGTACCCCGACACTCCGTGGCGGGCTCTCTCTTTGGGTACCCCGACACTCCGTAGCGGGCGCTCTCTTCGGGTACCCCGACACTCCGTAGCGGGCGCTCTCTTCGGGTACCCCGACACTCCGTGGCGGGCTCTTTCTTTGGGTACCCCGACACTCCGTGGCGGGCTCTTTCTTTGGGTACCCCGACACTCCGTAGCGGGCGCTTTCTTCGGGTACCCCGACACGCCGTGGCAGGTCTTCGGCGTTGTCCTTCCTTCTTCGCCTCGGCCCCGGAGGGGCCACCGTCCTTGCCGTCGGCGCACGGTGAACTCGCCCAACTCTGTCGTCCTCGCTCTCCAATCCCCGGAGGGGCAACAGTGGCCCGTGCGCCTCGCGCACGGTCCTAAGATTCCCCGTCCATGTCCGACCACGCCCACCAATCCACAGCCGACCCCCGCGACCTCCTCCGCCGCGCCAATCTCCGCGTCACCGCCATGCGGATCGCCCTGCTCAACCACCTCTCCACCCTGCGCCATCCCACCACGGCCCAGGACCTCTTCGACGCCCTCTGTGCCGAATCGAAGAAGGCCAAGTCCCCCCGCTCCCCCGCGCCCGACCGCGTCACCGTCTACCGAACGCTCAACGCCCTCGTCGAGTCCGGCCTCGCTCACAAGGTCGATCCCGGCGACCGCGTCTTCCGCTTCTCCCTCACCGACCACGCCCGCTGCGAGGGCGAGAAACACGCCCACGAGCACCCGCACTTCGTCTGCGACGACTGCGGCACCGTCGAGTGCCTTGACGGCGAGCGCGTCATCATCAAAGGCGCGGCCGCCTCCAGCAAACGCCGCGTGAAGCAGGACGGCGTCGTGCTCCACGGCACCTGCGGCGAGTGCTCGGACGATGCGCCCCGCCGCCCCGCGGCCTGACTCTCTCCAACCAGCACAAATAGGTCCCATGGGTCCCATAGGACCTATCTGTCCGCCTAGAAAAAATCCCCCATCCACGGCACCCCGCCCCCCCCAAACACCGCATCCACCGCCTCCAGCGCGCCCCGGTCCCCCTCCACCCACCCAAGCCCCGCGGCCTGCGTCGCCGTGTACATCCCGCTGTACACCGCCGCCAGCCCGTTGATCGTCGCCGTGATCGCCGGCCGCGCCGTCGCCTCGCGCTTCACCTCCGCCCGCCCGTGCTCCACGCTCAGCGTCCACGACCCGTCGTTGGCCCGCACCACCGGATCGTGCACATCCAGCCGCACCGCCGCGCTCCCCGCCCGCGGATACCCGCGCTCCGTCAGCGCCCTCGCAATATCCGTGATCCGCAGCATCCACACCTCCCGATGTGAGATCGTGTCGTGGTGCGAGGTCAGCAGGCTCAGCGCATGGTTCATCGGCGCGCCCGTGAGCGCGATCTCCTTCGTCGTCGTGGAAAAGTCCGCCAGGAACCCCAGCAGCCGCCGCCCCGCCCGCGCCGTCGAGAACACCAGGTCCGACACCTCCACCTCGATCCCGTCCCCGAGCGCGCCCGCCCGCGATTGCACCAGGAACACATACCCCTCCAGCGTCCCCCCCGGCCCGTCGATCCCGAACCCGTGGTACGACTTGTCGCGGAACTGTCGCGTCCGCTTCCAGCAATACTCGCCCCGCGCGAGCGCCCCCGCAAACCGCGGCGCAAACGCGTCGTAGCACGCCCGCACCGCCGGCTCATCCGCCTCCGACAAGTGCCGCACCATCGGCTCCCGCGCCCGCACATCGATCCGGTACGGCAGCACCCTCGTCGCGCACCGATACCCGCCCTGCTCATACCCAACCTGCCGATACAACCCCTGCGTCGAGGCGTACAGCGTCGAGAGCGCAAACCCATCCTCCCGCGCCTCCTCCATCGCCCGCGCCATCATCCACCGCGCCGACCCTTTCCCGCGTGCCTCCGGCGCGACGGCCACCCCCGCGATCCCCAGCATCGACACCGCCCTGCCGCCGAAGTACTGCCCCATCGGCACGCGCAGCAAGCACGACGACGGCGCGCCCCCCTCCCTGTCGCGCACCACCCTGAAGTGCTCGAAGTTCGGCCGCAGCCACTGCGTCTCCACCTCCGGCGTCGAGGCAAACGCGTGGTGCATCAGCCGAACCAGCGCGGGCATGTCCGACTCTCGCGCCGGTCCGTACATGGGTGTCGCAGTGGGGGGGGTCATGTGTTGGCGTCCGGGTGAAGATAACTCATGTGCAGTTCCGCGTGCCGCAGGTGCAGCATCATCCATTCCTCATAGGTCAGCGCCCCGAAGAACGGATGCGGAAAACGCGCCATCCCCCCCTCCAGCCTCGCCCACCCCGCCCGCAGCCGCGCCAAACCCTCATCCAGCGGCAGCACCTCGATCGCCGCCGTCCCCCCCTCCACGCCCGGAATGCGCACACCCGCCATCAACCCCTCGCGCAGCGCCGTCGGCTTGCGCACCAGCGCTCGCGCGGCCAGTTCCGGCGGCGCAACCACCGGATACCCATCAAAGCAAAACCCGATCCACCCCGCCAGATGCCCGAAGCACTGCCCCGCCGTCCAGTTCCCCGTCCGCCGCAGCCGCCCCGCACGATCCGCGCACGCAATCCGCTCCGCCTCGGCGAGCACCTCCGCCCCGCACTCAAGTCTGATCGCCCGCCGCTCACTCACGCCCAAGCCTTCCAAAGGGTTCCTCGACTTCCAATACGTCCTATTGGTCCCACAGGTCCTATGGGTCCTATTCCCTCCCCCATCCTCACCGCGGATGCACATACCCCAAATGCAACTCACAATGCCGGCACGCAAACCCGATCACATCCGCGTGCGGCATCGGCCCGAACCCCGGGCTGTCATGGGTCGGTGGCGATGCCTCCAGCCGGTCCAGCGCACCCCGCAGCCGCACAAGCCCCTCATCGAACGGCACATCCTCCATGCCCACCGTCCCCCCCTGAATCCGCGGAATCTTCACGCCCCGCGGCAGCCCCCTGGCCAGAAACTCCCTCTTCTTCATCCGCAGAAACCACTTGACGAAGAACGGCGGGTTGAGCTGCGGCGGATACCCGTCGAACCCATAGTCGATGAACGCCGCCAGATGCGTGAAGATCTGCCCCGGCGTCCAGTTCCCGGTCGTGCGAAGCGTCCCCGCCCTCTGCGCGGCCTCGAGCGCATCGAGGTCGCGCCGGACCTCCGCGAACGAGTCGAATCGCAGTGTTCGGTGTTCCGCGGTCCTGGTGCTGACGGGCATGGCAGGTCCTTTGCGCCGAGCGGGCCTCGCGCCCGAACCCCGGGCAAGGCTCCAGGCCCCATACCTGATACCCGCGGGCGCGCACACGATATGGCCAAAGCACCGCCGGCCGCGTCCCCGAACCTTGATCGCCATGGCGATCGTTGCCCAGCCGACAATGAACCCGAACAGAAACACGGGGCAACGCCCGTGCCCCGCCCGGCCGGGCCCGCGCACGGTCCTCCACCGCGGCGAGCCCCGAACACGGCGCGTGGCCTGCCGTGTCCTCGCCACGGGCTCACACCCGCCGCCGCCGCGCCGCGAAGATCCCCGCCAGCCCGATGATCCCCGCCGCCCCCGGGGCCGGAATCGCCACGACGTTGTCGATGCCCACCTTCCCGATGATCGCCTCCCCGCCCGACGACGGCGTCGAGCCGTCGTGCCGGAACATGATCTGGCTCACGCTCCCCAGCGTGTCCGCGTACGCCCCCGACCCGAGCACCCGCGTCAGCGCCGCCTGCGTGACGGGAAACGTCAGGTGCTGCCACCCCGAGTTCGGCGCCAGCGTGAACGCCGTCGTGGATGTAAACCGATTCCCCAGCCCGAACATCACCACACGCATCTGCAGCGTCGTGCTCCCCTCGTTCCGCATGTCCACGCCCACCGCCGTCACCCCCGCCGCGAGGTAATCCCCCGTCCAGCGCGGCTCGGAGTTGTGCGCGGCCAGTTTGCTCCCCGCCCCCGACCCGCCCGTGCTCGCGATCGTCACATACCAGTCCGACGCGCCCATCTGCCCGTTCGTTTGCGGCGTGATCGTCGTGCCCCCAAACCACTCCGAAACCGTCCCGTTCTGAAAGTCGTCCATCGAGCCAATCCCGATCGCCCTCGCGCCGGACGAGATCGAGAGCGAGGCCATGACCATCACACACGGAGCAATACGCATGGGGCGCCCTCCTGGGCACCTCTCCGCTCCTCAAGTTGTGGTGCAATCGAGTCCGAGCGGACCCGTCCTCTCACCATACAACGTCCACGCGAAAGTTCAACCCAATCCGCCCCGAACGCCCGTTCCCACCGCCCCGGGCGACAATCTGGGTAGTTCCACCCCGGGTATCCCCGCGCCGGCAAAGAAAAAACCCCGCGATCGCTCGCGGGGCTTGTGTGTCGATCCGAGTTCCCACCCCCGCCCACGACTCACCCCGCCTTCATCTTCTCCGCCTTCTTCCGGGCATCGTCCAGCGTGCCCACGTACATGAACGCACCCTCGGGCAGGTCGTCCCCCTCGCCGTTGCACAGACGCTCGAACGAGTCGATCGTCGCCTCCAGCGACGACGTCACGCCCGGGAACCCCGTGAACACCTCGGCCACGTAGAACGGCTGCGACAGGAACCGCTCGATCTTGCGGGCCCGGTTCACCGTCTTCTTGTCGTCCTCCGAGAGCTCATCGACGCCCAGAATCGCGATGATGTCCTGGAGCTCCTTGTACCGCTGCAGGATCGACTGCACCCGCCGGCTCACCGCGTAGTGCCGCTGCCCGATGATGTCCGCCGACAAGATCCGCGACGTCGAGGCCAGCGGATCCACGGCCGGGAAGATGCCCTTCTCGGCGATGCCTCGCGAGAGCACCACGAACGCGTCCAGGTGGCTGAACGCCGTCGCCGGGGCCGGGTCCGTCAGGTCGTCGGCGGGCACGTAGATCGCCTGCACCGACGTAATCGCCCCCTTGTTCGTCGAGGTGATCCGCTCCTGCAACTCGCCCATCTCCGTGCTCAGCGTCGGCTGGTACCCCACGGCGCTGGGCATGCGCCCCAGCAGCGCCGACACCTCCGAGCCCGCCTGCGTGAAGCGGAAGATGTTGTCCACGAAGATCAGCGTCTCCTTGCCCGACTCATCGCGGAAGTTCTCCGCCATCGTCAGGGCCGACAGCGCCACGCGAAGACGAGCGCCCGGCGGCTCGTTCATCTGCCCGAACACCATCGCCACCTTGTCCAGCACGTGGCACTTCTTGCCCGTCGAATCCACGTACTCCGCCTCGGCCATTTCCCGCCACAGGTCGTTGCCCTCACGAGTGCGCTCGCCCACGCCGGCGAACACCGAGTACCCGCCGAAGTTGCGGGCCACGCGGGCGATCATCTCCTGGATCACGACCGTCTTGCCCACGCCCGCGCCGCCGAACAGACCGATCTTGCCGCCGCGCACGAAGGGGCACAGCAGATCGATGACCTTGATGCCCGTCTCGAGGATCTCCGTCTGCGGGTTGAGCTCGCTGAACTCCGGCGGCTGCCGGTGGATCGGCATCCGCTTCCCCCCCTGAAGGTCGGGCTTCTTGTCGATCGCCTTCCCCAGCAGGTTGAACACCCGCCCGAGCACCGGCTCACCGACCGGAACGCTCACCGGCCCCCCCGTGTCCGAGCACGACATGCCGCGGCTGAGCCCGTCGGTCGATCCCAGGGCCACGGCCCGAACCTTCCCCCCGCCAAGGTGGCTCGCCACCTCGCCGGTAAGGTCCAGATCCCCGAAGGGCGTCTTGGCCTTGATCTCCAGCGCGTTGTAGATCGCCGGAAGCTGGTCCTCCGGGAACTGCGCGTCGAAGGTCGATCCGATGACTTGCGAAACGGTGCCGGTTGTGGCCATGGATGGGTCCTTGGGGGTCGAAAACTGGTGGGGTCAAGGGTAGGGGGGAGGGGGGGAAAGGGCAAAGCCCGGAACCGTCGCGCATGATTTGCCCATATGTCCGCGGCCCCCTCCATGTATCCCAGCTACGGCCTCGCCGGCCTCCGCATGGGTGCCGAGGAATACCTCGCCCTGGGCAAGACTCCCGAGCGCTGCGAACTCATCCACGGAGTGGTGGTCATGTCGCCACGCCCCGCCCCCCGCCACTCGAAAGGGTTTCAGGAGATTCTCTTCCAACTGGGCCAGTTCGCGCGAGCCGGTGGCCGAGCCGATGTGTACGCCCAGACCGACCTGAAGATCAGCGATTGCTCCGTCCTCCGACCGGATATCTACGCCTACTACCCATCGACGCCCATGACCGCCGCCGCCATCCCCGATCGCCTCTCCGAAGCCCCGGACCTGGTCGTCGAGGTGCTCTCCCCCGGATCGGAGGCCTACGACCTCATCACCAAGAAGGAAGAATACGAGCAGCGCGGCGTCAAAGAGTGCTGGGTCATCGACCCCAGGGACGCACGCACCCGCGCCTGGCACCGCGAGGGTTCGCGTCTGATCGAGTCCCTCGTCGAAGGCCTCTCGCTCGCCAGCCGCGCCCTCCCGGGCTTCACGCTCGACCTCGGCGCGCTCGCAAAGGCGATCGGCCGCCCGCCGGCCTGAACGCAGCCTCGACCGCAACGGCTTCCTCGCCGCCGCCGGCTCCCACGGCTGCATCGTCACCAACGCCCGCGGCAGCGCCACCAGCAACCCCGCCACGCTCCCCATCTGCCCCGCCGACTTCAACCGCTCCGGCACGCTCGAAGTCGCCGACATCTTCGCCTTCCTCCACGCCTGGTTAGCCGGCTGTTAGACCCCGCCGCGGGCCGTACTCCCCGGGAACGGCCGCCTTTCCGCGTTCCCGTCCTCGAAATCCGCTGGGATTTCCCCCCGCCGAGGTACACTCACAGCACACCCCCCTCCCCCCTCCCCTCCTCCTCCCCCTCCCCCGGGCGCGAGGCAAGGGTGCCAAGGAGATCCCATGGCGATGCACACCGTGCCGGTCGCGATCCCGCGAGGGTGGTCCTTCCGGGTCGTGGCCACGTTGGCGGCTCTGGCCTTCCCGATCGGCGCGGCGTGGGGTGATTCCTCGCACCTGCACGGGAACGTCAATGCGAACAGCACGACGGGGATGCAGCAGATCATCGACGACATGCCCGTGGCCGCGCTCCCGGGCCTCGACGCCCTGGACAACGCGGGCAATCACGCCACGGCCGGGGGCTCGCTCGCGGGCCCGACGGGCTCGATCTCGCTCACCGCTCACGCCTGCTCGGGGGGCGGCCCCACCTTTGGCGGCCTGGCCATCAGCGGGGCGGACGCCCGATTCTCCGCCGACTACCTGATCGTCTCCTCTACCCTTTCCGCGGGCACGCCTGTGCAGGTTAAGTTCAGGTGGAGCACCTCCGCGCTCCCACATGGAATCGCTCAGAACCCCTCGAACGTAAATGACGCCGGGCAGTCCGGGGCCGCGGTGCAAATCGGGGTGGTGATGCCCATCGGCAACGTCTACGACATCTTCGGCAGCGTTGAACGCTCGGGTTCCAGCGGCGGCTTCGGCCTCACCCTTGGCGGAACCTTCAATCCCGAGGCCGGCTCGAACGAGGCCACGCTCACCGTGCTCGTCGGGCAGTGGCTGCGCATCAATCTTCAGTGCAGCGTCAACGCCAGCACGTACGCGATCTCCCCGGCCTCCACCGACGGCGATGTGCAGTTTGTGATCGTGTGGGGCGTGAGTTCGATGAATCCCGACGCCGCGGCGGTCCTCGCGAGCAACCCGGCCGAGCCCGCCCCCCCGGCGGAGATGGCCACACCGGAAGACGCCGTGCAGCGCCGGCCCCCGCGCCCCGAGGGCCCGGACATCCTCCCCTGCTTCCGCATCCCATCGCCGCCGGTAAGCGCGACCGTCTGCGCCGGCGACAACCCCACGCTCTCGGTCGGCGTGCTCGGCACCGGCCCGTTCACCTACCGCTGGCGGAAGAACGGCGTGCCCGTGGATTCGGACCTGAATCCCTCCGCCACGACCACCATGCTCGAGTTGCCCGGTGTGTCTCCCGCCGACGCGGGCTCGTACGACTGCGTGGTGACCAACCCCTGCGGCGACATCGTCTCGGCCCCGGCCATGCTCACCGTCGATTCTCCGCCGATGATCTCGCAACAGCCCGCACCCGCGACGATCTGCCCGAACGGTTCGGCGCCGTTCGCCGCCACGGCCTCCGGCTCGGAACCGCTCTCCTACCAGTGGCAGGTGCTGACCGCCCCCGAGTTCTGGATGACGATGGGCAACGACCCCGGGCCGCTCCCCTGCGGAGGAGGCGCGTTCTCGTACGCCGCGCCCATCAACTCGCCCACCGTCTCCATCGGCATCCGCCCCTGTCCGGGCATCCCCGGCGCGCCCCAGCACTTCCAGGTCCGGTGCCTGGTCTCGAACGCGTGCGGGACGGCGTACAGCAACTCCGCCGCGTACACCATCTGCCCCGCCGACTTCAACTGCTCGGGCACGCTCGAGGTCGCCGACATCTTCGCCTTCCTCAACGCCTGGTTCGCGGGCGATCCAAACGCCGACTTCGACGGCGCAAGCGGCCTCCAGGTCGCCGACATCTTCGCCTTCCTCAACGCCTGGTTTGCCGGATGTTGACGTGCCGTCCCATAGGCTCGCGATCCACTCGCACGATTCCGCCACCCCTCCGCCAATCCCGATGTACACTCGATGTCCCGCACGAACGGGTCCGAGAATCCATCGATCCCCGCCCTTCGGGAGAGATGGAACACCCGTGTGGCCCGCGGGCCGCCTCATCGTGCGACGCCCGCTCGCCCGCACGCGTCCCGGGCGGTCGTTCGGGCGATGGTGTCCTAATGAGTCGTGCCGCAACGAGATCCGTCGCCTCCCGCTCCCGCGCGATCGCTCTCGCGTGCGCGGCCATGTCGGCCCTCTCCTCCACCGCCCGCGCCCAATGGACCGTCACCAATCTCACGCCCCCCTCCTCCTCCGGCTCGTTCGTCAACTCCGGCTTCGACACCCGCCAGGCCGGATACACCATCACCGGCGGCCAGTATCACGCCTCCCTGTGGAACTCGTCCGTCTCCCTGTTCACCGATCTCAATCCTCCGGGCGCGACCCTCAGCGAGGCCGCCGGCGTGAGCGACACCCAGCAGGTCGGCCACGCCTTCATCAACGGCCAATACCGCGCCGGCCTCTGGACCGGCGCCGCCGCGTCGTGGGTTGACCTCACACCGCCCGGCGCGACCGAGGCCCACGCCACCGGCGTCGGAAGCGGCCAGCAAGTCGGCTACGTCCTCTCCGGCGGTCGCTATCGCGCCGGCCTCTGGGGCGGCACGCCCTCCTCATGGATCGATCTCTCCCCCGCCGGTTCGCTCGAGTCCTACGCCCTCGGCGTCGGCGGCGGCCAGCAAGTCGGCTACGCGTGGATCGGCGATCGCTATCGCGCCGGCGTCTGGACCGGGTCCGCGCCCACCTGGGTGGACCTCAGCCCCCCCGGCGCGATCGACTCCGCCGCCCTCGCCGCCGCCGGCGGCCAACAGGTCGGCTACGCCCACGTCGATGGCATGAACCGGGCCAGCCTCTGGAGCGGCTCCGCCGCCTCGTGGGTCGATCTGAGCCCGACCAACTCCACCCACTCCATCGCCCGGGGCGTGTTCGGCGGCCAGCAGGCCGGCGCCGCGACGGTCTCCGGTGTGAGCCACGCCGGCGTCTGGGCCGGCACGGCCTTCTCGTGGGTCGATCTCCATCCCACGCTCTCCGCCGAGTACTCATCCTCCGAAGCCCGCGCCATCTGGAGCAACGACACCACCACCTACGTCTCCGGCTTCGGGTACAACTCCGCCACCCGGCGCACCGAGGCCCTCCTCTGGACCCGCCCCAGCCCCGCGACCTGCCGCGCCGTCTGGACCGGCATCACCGGCCCCGGTCCCGGCCCCCGGCTCGCGCAGGCCATGGTCTTCGACACCGCCCGCTCCAACCTCGTGCTCTTCGGCGGCGGCAGTTCGGGCCTCGGTGCCGCCGACCCCGACGACGTCTCGTCCGACACCTGGACCCTCAACGGCTCCGCGTGGACCCTCGCCGCCACCGTCGGCCCCTCGCCGCGCGACCTCCCCGCCATGGTCTACGACTCGGTCCGCCAACGGGTCGTCCTCTTCGGCGGCCGAACCAACTCCGTCTCCGCGGGCACCCAGACCTTCCACAACGACACGTGGGAGTGGGATGGCGCCGCCTGGACACAGCGCCCAACCGCCAACGCTCCCCCCGCGCGGTTCCGCGCCGCCGCGTCCTTCGACTCCTCGCGCGCCGTCATGGTCCTCCACGGCGGCGAACTCACTCCCGCCGCCGGCCCGCCCATCATCTTTTCCGACCTCTGGGAGTACGACGGCGTCGATTGGACGCAGCGCACCATCCCCGGCCCAACCCCCGGCCCCCGCGTCGGCGCGCCCATGACCTTCGACGCCGCCCGCAACGTCTCCGTCCTCTGGGGCGGCCTCACCGACACGCAGCAGTTCACCGACACCTGGGAGTACAACGGCGCGGCCTGGACCCAGCGGGCGACTTTCCTCGCGGGCCTCTCCGGCTCGCAGGGGGTGATCGCCTACGACTCCCAGCGCCAGCGCGCCCTCCTCTCCGACGGCGACCCGGCCTCGATCTGGTCCTGGAACGGCGTGGCGTGGACCTCGCTCACGCCCGCCCCCGGCCCCGCCGCACGAGCGTTCCCCGCGTTCGCCTACGACCCCGCCCGCGACGCGCTCGTTCTTCAAGGGGGCGTCAACCCGACCGCCGGCACGCTCGCCGACACCGCCGCCCTCCCCTGTCCCTCCGCCCCATGGTCGATCGCCACCCAGCCCGCGCCCAGGACCGCCTGCCCGCTCGGCTCGGCCGGCTTCTCCGTCGCGCTCGCGGGCAACAACCCCGGCCCGTTCTCTTTCCAGTGGCAACTCGAAACCGCCCCGGACGCCTGGACCACCCTCGGCAACGACCCGCTCCCGCTCGCCTGCGGCGGTAGCGCTCGGATCCAGAGTTCCTCGCCCAACGCGCCCTCCGTGACGATCAGCATCCGCGGCTGCCCCGGCCCGGCCCTGGCTTCGCAGGCCTTCCAGATCCGCTGCGTCGCCTCCACCCCCTGCTGCTCGACCCCGAGCCTCCGCGCCCAATACTCCATCTGCCCTGCCGACTTCGAGTGCAACGGATCGCTGGCAGTCTCCGACGTCTTCGCCTTCCTCAACGCCTGGTTCGACGGCAACCTCGCCGCCGACGTTGACGGGACGTCCGGGCTGCAGGTCTCCGACATTTTCGCCTTCCTCAACGCCTGGTTCGGCGGCTGCTGACTCCACGCCCCCTCGGGCTCGCCCCGGCGTCCCGTCCCCGGCCGGATCCGACCGCCGCGCAGGATCGCCCGCCCGCGTTCGTACCTGGGATGGCCGCGTCCGTGGCCTCCCATGTCCAGACCCGCCCGCCCATCCCCGCCCCCCGCCCCCGTCCGCCTCGCCCGGATCGTCGCCGCGCTCGCGACCCTGTTCTCCGCCGGCGCTCCCGCCCGGGCCCAGTGCCCCGGCCGGTGGGTGCCCGGCGAGGGCCTGCCCGGCCTGAGCGGCAACGTCTTCACCGTCGCCTCCCTCCCGGGCGGCGACACCGTCGCGGGCGGAGCCTTCTCCGTCGCGGGCGCCGCCTCCGCGCCCAACATCGCCAGGTGGAATCCCGCCGCCGCGCGCTGGTCGGCCATCGGCGCCGGACTCAACGCAAGCGTCTTCGCCACCGCGGTCCTTCCCGACGGCGACCTCATCGTCGGCGGCATGTTCACCCACTCCGGCGCCAGCCCCCTCGGCGGCGTCGCCCGCCTCAACCCAGCCACCAACGCCTGGTCCCCGCTCGGCGCCGGCGTCACCGGCGGCGACGTCAACGCCCTCGCCGTCGCTCCCGGCGGAGAGGTCTACGTCGCCGGCAACTTCTCGACCGCCGGAAGTCTCGTGGTTTCCGGAATCGCCCGGTGGTCGTCCACCACCGGCCAATGGTCGGCGCTCGGCCAGAGCCCCAACCGAGGATTCAACGCCGTCGCCGTCCATCCCGGCGGCGATGTCTACGTCGGCGGCAACTTCGGTCCCAACGGCTTCTCCGCCCTCGGCGTCGCCCGCTGGAGCCCGGCCACGAGCACATGGTCCACCCTCGGCCCCGGCCTCGCCGGCGGCGCGGTCAACGCCCTCGCCATCCTGCCCGGCGGCGATGTCGTCGCGGGCGGCCAGTTCCTGTCCGTCCCCGGTGCGCCGGCGCTGAGCGTCCCCGCCATCGCCCGATGGAATCCCGCCACCTCCACGTGGTCCGCACTCGGCGCCGGCATCACCGGCCAGTCCCGGCGCGTCAACGCCCTCCTCACGCTCCCCGGCGGCGACTTCCTCGCCGCGGGCGACTTCGGCTCCGCCGGCGCCTCCCCAGCCTCCAACATCGCCCGGTGGACCGACTCCGCCGGCTCGTGGTCTCCGGTCGCGGGCGGCACCAACGGCCCCGTCACCGCCCTCGCGTCCACCCCATCCGGTCCGTCCGCCGGTGAGGTCATCGTCGGCGGCGGATTCTCGCTCGCCGCGGGCACTTCCGCCTCCACCCCCGGCGTGCTCCCCGTGGCCAACATCGCCAAACTCCGCCCCTCACCCGCGATCTGGTCCGCCCTCGGCTCGGCCATCAGCGGCCCCGTCAACGCCATCGCCGTGCTCCCCGCGGGGCCCGCGGGCGCGGCCGCCAACGGCGACCTCATCGTCGCCGGTTCCTTCCTCCGCGCCGGACCCATCGCCGCCTCCAACGTCGCCCGTTGGAATCCCACCCACGGCGAATGGGCCTCGCTCGGATCCGGCCTCAACGCCACGGCCAGCGCGGCCGTCGCCCTCCCAACCGGCGACGCCATCGTCGGCGGACAGTTCACCACCGCGGGCGGAGTCGCCGCCAACCGCATCGCCCGCTGGAACGCCTCCGCCAGCGCCTGGTCCGCCCTCGGCCCCGGCATCACCGGCCCCGCCGTCGGCGCCCGCGTGCTCGCCCTCGCCGCGCTCCCCAACGGAACGATCGTCGCGGGCGGCGGCTTCACCAACGCCGGCGCCGCCCTCGCCATCGACATCGCCATGTTCGACCCGACATCCTCCACCTGGTCCGCCATGGGCTCCGGCCTCGACAACCTCGTGTACGCCCTCGCCGCGCTCCCCGGCGGCGACGCCATCGCCGGCGGCGCGTTCTCCGCCTCGGGAAGCATCCAACTCTCCGGCATCGCCCGCTGGAACGCGACCTCGCGGACGTGGTCGCCCCTCGGCCCCGGCGTCAACGGCACCGTCTACGCCCTCACCGTCGTCCCCTCCTCATCCGGCACGCGGGTCATCGTCGCGGGCGCGTTCTCCACCGCCGGCGGCGTCAGCGCCAACTCCATCGCCTCATGGAACGCCGACACCGGCGCCTGGTCCCCCCTCGGAGCCTTCGGCGGCGGCGTCGAGCCGACGATCTCCTCCGTCGCCGCCATCCCCGCGTTCCCCGCAGACCTCGTCGTCGGCGGCACTTTCCTCAGCGCCAGCGGCGTCCCGGCCCAGCGGGTCGCCCGCTGGAACTCCACCGCCCGCACATGGTCCCCCCTCGGCTCCGGCGCGACGGGCGGTTCCGTCAACGCTGTCGCCGCGATCCTCCGCGGCGACATCCTCATCGGCGGCGGCTTCACCTCCGCCGGCGGAACCCCCGCCTCGTCCTTCGCCCGCTGGACAACCCAGCCCGTGTGCCCCGGCGACTTCGACTGCTCGGGAATCGTCGGGATCGACGACCTCTTCGCGTACCTCAACGCCTATCTCGCCGCCTCCCCCGCGGCCGACGCCAACGGCCTCGACGGGCTGACAATCGACGATCTGTTCCACTTCATCTCGATTTGGTTTTCTCCGTGCTGAGCCCGGGTTGGGGTGTGCCGGCCGACTATCAAGGGCTTGCTCGCCAGGATGTGCGCGGATTCATCGGCCCGGGCTTGCACCAGAAGGCCGGATTCGGTTACTCTCTGCTCGCCGGGCGTTCTGCCCGCGCTCCCGCTTCGGGATCACCCCTGACCGCCCCGAACAATCCACGGAGATGCCCATGCCCAGCGTGCCCACCCGTCCCATCCTTGCGCGCCTGTTGTCGGCTTCCTTCGGCGTGCTCGCCCTCGCCGCGCCCCTGCTCGCCCAGCCCGACATCACCCACGCCGACCTCTCCGACACCGGCAGGTACCCATCCACCGGCGGCCCGATCAACGGCAAGTACGCCTACGCATGGGGCTCGTACACCTGCAACATCGGCAACCAAAACCTCTCGTGGATCAACGGCGGAACGCCCGCCCTGGCCATGAACGCCTACCGCCTGTACGACGGCCGGATGATGCAGATCGGTCTGGGAAACGCCAAGACCGCCTGCTGCGTTGGCAACGGCTCCGGATGTGGCCTCACCTGTTCCACCGGCGGCACCGGCCTCCGGGCCGGCTGCCGCGACTACTACAGCGCCGGCTTCAACTCCGGCCAGTCGCGCCTCGGGCCGCGCTCCGTCATGGACGCGTGGACCGGCGTGTTCACCTCCATCCCCGCCGGCACCGGCGACGCCATCTGGCGCCGATGCCAGGTCAACGTCTCCGACATGACCCCGGCCAACTTCCCCGGCGCCACCTACTTCGCCGAGGGCGTCTACGTCTGCACCGAGGAACCGCCCGCCCAGAAGCTCAACAACGCCACCTACCGCCCCTGCGCCGTCGCCAACACCGGCGCGGCCCCGACGTACAACTGGACCGTGCAGGGCGCCAGCGCCACCGGCAAGCCCGCCATCTACGCCTGGAAGGAGCACGGCCTCGGCCTGAACCAGCCCGATCCCTCCGTCACCATCGTCCCCGTGGACGTCCCCGGCGAGGGCCGCTACTTCGTCGCCGCCAAGGTCAAGGACAACGCCGACGGCACCTGGCGCTACGACTACGCCGTCTTCAACCTCAACTCCTCCCGCTGCGGCGCGGCCTTCTCCGTGCCCGTCAGCGCCTACGCCTCGATCTCCGGCATCGGCGTCAACGCCGCGCCCTACCACTCCGGCGAGATCTACGACAACACGCCCTGGACCGGCGTCAAGTCCGGCGCATCTGTGAAGTTCTCCGCACCCGCCAAATACTCGTCCAATCCCAACACCAACGCCCTCCGCTGGGGCACCATGCACAACTACTGGTTCACCGCCAACGTGCCCCCCGCGCAGTCCACGGGATCCGTCACCATCGATCTGTTCAAGCCCGGAACCCCCGGCTTCATCGTCGTCGCCGGGCTCCCCGTGCCCAGCGAGGTCCCCTGCACCGCCGACTTCGACTCCAGCGGAGATCTCGCGATCCTCGACATCTTCGAGTACATCAACCGCTGGTTCGTCGCCGATCCCCGCTGCGACGTCAACCACGCCAACGGCGTCAACGAGCAGGACATCTTCGACTTCATCAACATCTGGTTCGCCGGCTGCTGAACCTCCGGGCCGCGATCATCAACCGGCCACGCCCGCGGCTTCCTCGCCGCGGGCGTTTTCTTACCCTCCCCCCCCGCATTCCCCTACCATCGGCCCCATGAAGATCCACGAACACCAGGCCCGAGACCTCCTCGCCTCCTACAACATCCCCGTCCCCGCCGGACAGGTCATCGAGTCCCCCCTCGCCGCCGAGGACGCCTTCAACAAGGTCGCCAAGGCCGCCGGTATGACCCCCGACAACGCCCTCGTGGTCATCAAGGCCCAGGTCCACGCCGGCGGACGCGGCAAGGCCGGCTTCGTCAAACTCGTCAAGACCCCCGCCGAGGCCAAAGCCGCGGCCCAGTTCATGCTCACCAACAAAATGGTCAGCCCGCAGACCGGCCCCGAGGGCCTCGCCGTCAAGAAGCTCCTCGTCGCGGCCGGAGTCGATATCGCCGATAGAAAGGGCGGCGGCAAGGAAGAGTTCTACCTCGCCATCACCACCGACCGCGCCAGCCGCCGAAACGTCCTCATCGCCTCCCGCGAGGGCGGCGTCGAGATCGAGACCGTCGCCCACGAGAATCCCGACGCCATCACCAAGCAGCCCCTCCACCCCACCCTCGGCCTGCAGGGCTTCGCCGCCCGCAAAGTCGCCTACCGCCTCGGCCTCTCGGGCAAGCTCGCCAACCAGGCCGCCGACGCCATGCAGAAACTCGCCAAACTCTTCGTCGAAAAAGACTGCTCCCTCGCCGAGATCAACCCCTTGGTCGTCGCCACATCCGGTTCTTCCCCCTCGACACCCGGACACCTCGGCACCTCGACACCTTGCATCATGGCCATCGACGCCAAGTTCTCCTTCGACGACAACGGCCTCTTCCGCCACCCCGAACTCGAGCAACTCGCCGACCCGTCGGAAGAGAACCCCGCCGAACTCCGCGCCAAGGCCGCGGGCCTCTCCTACATCTCCCTCGACGGCAACATCGGCTGCCTCGTCAACGGCGCGGGCCTCGCCATGGCCACCATGGACATCATCAAACTCCACGGCGGCACCCCGGCCAACTTCCTCGACGTCGGCGGCGGCGCCACCGAGGAAGCCGTCACCGAGGCCTTCAAGATCATCCTCTCCGACCAGCACGTCAAGGGGATCCTCGTCAACATCTTCGGCGGCATCATGCGCTGCGACATCATCGCCCAGGGCGTCGTCAACGCGGCCAAGACCTACACCAACCCCGACGGCTCCGTCGGCTTCAAGGTCCCGCTGGTGGTCCGCCTCGAAGGCACCAACGTCGAAGCCGGCCGCAAAATCCTCAGCGAGGCCAAGGGTCTGGTGCCGACGCTCCAGGCCGCCACCGACCTCGCCGACGCGGCCAAGAAAGTCTGCTCCGCAGTGGGCGCGGGAAAGTAATCCCACACGCCCGGGATGAGGCTCTGCGAATCCCGCGGATCTTTGGCGGGCGTCGAAAGGCAAGCCCACATGCCCGGGATGAGGCTCCGCGAATCCCGCGGTTGAACCCCCGACAACAAGGTCTCCCGCATGCCCACAACGAAGGTGCGCGAAGTGCTGAAACTGCTGGCCCTCGACGGCTGGTCCATCGTCGCGACCAAAGGCAGCCACCGCCAACTCAAGCACCCCATCAAACCCGGCCGCGTCACGGTCCCGGGCAAGCCCAACGACGACCTCGCGCAGGGCACTCTGAATAGCATTCTCCGCCAGGCCGGTCTGAAGGAGCGATCATGATGCGGTACCTTGTCGTCATCGAAAAGGCGGGGAAGAACTACTCCGCCTACGTCCCCGATCTGCCCGGGTGCGTCTCCACCGGCAAGACCCCCGCCGCCACCCGCGCGGCCATCCGCGCGGCGATCGACTTCCACATCGAGGGCATGCGAGCCGACGGCCTGCCGATCCCCAAACCCTCGGCCAGAAGCGCCGAGGTCGCGGTGAGCGCGCCCGCGCCGACGCGAAAGGGCGGTCGGAAGGCGGCGTGAGCGTGGGGAGAGGTCGCGGCGGGTTTGGCGATTGCGGTGGTGAAGGTGCGTGGAGCAGTAGGCAGGAACCACGGTGATATACTGCAGACCATCGTATGCTCCGCTGACCTGCCTGACTTTCCTGTACCAGTTTGGATGAGAGGACCAGATTGTACCAACTCCTCCTCCCGTGTGCCGTGCG
>CALMPG010000176.1 GCA_937871915.1 uncultured Phycisphaerales bacterium | reverse complement strand
GGCAGGGGGCGCGGTGGGGGGGGGGGGGGGGGGGGGGGGGCGGGGGGGGGGGGGGTGGGGGCGGGGGGGGGGGGGGTGGGGGGGGGCGGCGGTGGTGCGGGCACTGAGGGCGTGGGGGGCGGAGTGCGTGGTGGTGGTGCGGTCGCGGGAGTGTGATCTGACGACTCGCGAGGGGGCGCGCCGGGTGGTGCGGGAGACGTTTGCCAGCACGGGGCCGACGGTGGTGATCCACTGCGCGGCGGCGGTGGGCGGGATCCAGGCCAACCGGGACCGGCCCGGGGAGTTTTTCTTTCGCAACGCGGCGATGGCGATGAACCTGGGGGAGGAGTTGCGACTGGGCGCGCGCCCCGGCGCCCGGCTCGGAGAGCCGGGGTACCCGGCGGCGCTGGTGGCGGTGGGGAGCATGACGAGTTATCCGGCGCGGGCGCCGATGCCGTTTCGGGAGGAGGAGTTGTGGAACGGGTATCCGGATGCGGCGAGCGCGCCGTATGGCGTGGCGAAACTGGCCGCGTGGCAGATGCTGGATGCGTACCACAGGCAGTATGGGTTGCGCGCCGGGTACGTGGTTCCGGTGAATCTGTACGGACCTGGGGACAACATCGCGGATGAGAAGAACGCGCACGTGGCGGGGACGCTGGTGCGGCGGATCGTGGAGGCGGCCCGGGCGGGCGCGCCGGAGGTGGTGAACTGGGGGACCGGGTCGCCGACGCGGGAGTTCCTGTATGTGGAGGATGCGGCGGAGGGCGTGGTACGGGCGGCGGAGCGGGCGATCGCGATCGACGGGCGGCCGACGCCGATCAACCTGGGGTCGGGGGAGGAGGTGTCGATCAAGCGGCTGGCGGAGATGATCGCGGCGGCGGCGGGGTATCGGGGGCGGATTTCGTGGGATGCGAGCAAGCCGGATGGGCAGGCGCGGCGGTGCATGGATACGGGGCGGGCGCGGGAACTCCTGGGGTGGCGTGCGCGGGTGGGGCTGGAGGAGGGGATCGGGCGGACGGTGGAGTGGTATCGGGGTGAGCGGGTGAGCAGGTGAGCAGGTGGTTTTGTGCGGGGGTCCTATGATCGGGCCGTGTCATCACTCACCCACCCGAATGCTTCGCAGACGCCGCTCGCGGTGATGCGCCGGACCTTGTCGCGCAGCGCCTCGCTTTCGGGGATCACGCTGTTTACGGGGGAACGGGCCTCGATCACGATCCGGCCGGAGCGGGATGGGCGGGGGATCGTGTTCAGGCGGATCGACCTGCCGGGTCAGCCGGCGATCCGGGCGGGGGTGATCCATGTGGTGCCCGAGGCGCGCCGGACGGTGCTCAGCGCCGATCCGGATGAGCGGGGGGCGGCGACGGTGCAGACCGTCGAGCACGTGATGTCGGCGCTGGCGGGGATGGGCGTGACGGATGCGATGGTGGAGGTCAGCGGGCCGGAGATTCCCATCGGCGATGGGTCGGCGACGCCGTTTGTGGAGATGATCGCGTCGGCGGGCGTGGTGACCGCGGGCGCGACGTCGCGGCCGACGGCCCGGGTGGTGGAGTCGATCGTCATTGAGGATGGGACGACGCGGATCGAGGCCCACCCGACGGAGCGGGCGGGGCTGGAGTTGACCTACCGGCTGGAGTATCCGGCGGGGTCGCCGATCGCGGCGCAGGAGGCGTCGGTGTTCGTGCCGCTCGGGATGCCGGCGGAGGGGTATGCGGAGGGGGTTGCGCCGGCGCGGACGTTTTGTCTGCGGCAGGAGGCGGAGGCGATGCGGGCGATGGGGATGTTCAAGCATCTCTCGGCGCGCGAGATGCTGGTGATCGGGGAGGATGGGCCGATCGAGAACGAGTACCGATTCGCGGATGAGCCGGCGCGGCACAAGTTGCTGGACCTGCTGGGGGATCTGGCGCTGTGCGGGCGGCCGGTGGTTGGGCGGGTGGTGGCGACGCGGACGGGGCATTCGCACAACCATGCGATGGCGGCGAAACTGGCCGGGTTAGAGAATGGGATCGGATCGGCGTAGGGGAGAAAGGCATCCCGCCACGGAGTGTCGGGGTACCCCGCGGCAATTTGGTGGCATGAGCGGGCGTTTGGCCCGATGCTGTATGGGTTCGGGCGGGGTGGGGCGATTCGGTGTGGGCATGGACTCTCTCGTGAAGCAATCTCGGCGCGGCCTGGGCTTCACATTGGTGGAGATGCTGCTGGTCATCACGATCATCGCGATCGTGGTGTCGATCACGATCCCGGCGCTGGGCGGGGCACGGGAGACGTCTCGGCGGATCGCGTGCCTTGCGAACCTCAAGAGCATGGGAACGGGGCTTCAGGCGTACATGAACGACTCGAAGGACCTGCTGCCGCGGGTGCGGCCGATCCATGATCCGAACGGCAACCAGAACGATTTGTCGCTGCTTGACGTGATGGTGGCGTACCTGTCGATCCCCGCGCCCGAGCGCGAGGACCCGACGAACCCGAACTCGCCGTGGATCCATGTGGCGGATGTGCTCAAGTGTCCGTCGGATCGGGTGGGGAAGGACGCGGCGACGAACTTCGAGCCGCTGTGGCGGAGCAGCGGGTTCAGCTACGAGTACCTGGCAGGGGAGATGATGGTGTTCGGCGAGCAGTTGACCGTGGCCGATCCGCAGAAGGGGACGACGCTGCTGTACAACGACCCGAAGTGGCGCGATCTGCCGGTGGTGCTCGACAACGACGACTGGCACACGGGGCGGAAGGGGGGCGTGCCGCGGAACGCTCTATTCTTCGGGGATTGGCGGGCGGACTGGGCGAGCAGCATCGTGCGGTTTGATTCGCAGGATCCGCGGCTGCGACAGCTGGTGTGCGATCTGATCGTGACGTATGGGCAGCGGGTGTTTCCGGGGTGCAACTAGTTCGGCGCGGCCGCTGGAGCATGCTTTCCGTGTCTCAGACCACTTCACAACCATCCCCCCCCCACTCGCACACGGCGCACTTGCCGACGGAGCGTTCGATCCTCGACGGCGTTGTGCCCGCGGGGCAGGGTGGCGCGGCGGAAAAACAGAGGGCCCCGCGGCGGTCGAGGCGCGCGCCGGCATGGCTGGCGCGGGCGTGGGGGAACAGGCGGCTGCGGTACGGGGGGCTTGCGCTGGTCCTCATCGGCGGCGGGCTGGCGGCGTTTGTGGCGCTGCGGCCGGTGCCGCAGCCGGACTATGCCGAGGACCCGATGGACGATGTGCTGGGGTACACGCTGCTGACCGACGAGTTCAACGCCTTGCCGGTGGACAAGCGGCTGGAGTTGCTGGGGGAGCTGATCCAGCGGGTGAAGACGATGTCGGGGGACGACTCGGCGATGATGGCGGCGTTCGCGGCGAGCATCGACACGGACAAGCTGCGCAAGCAACTGGAAGAGAACGCGTCGCGGCTGGCGCTGGATGTGTGGGACAAGTACGCGATTGATTACCAGGGCAAGCCGGCGGATCAGCGCGGAGACTATCTCGATCAGACGCTTCTGAACATGGAGAAGATGATGGAGACGGTGGCGGGGGTGAGCAGCGACAAGACGGACGAGCAGCGGCTGGCCGATGCGCGCAGGCAGGCCAAGCGCGATCAGGACCGGCTCTCGAAGGGCGAGGGGCCGACGGGGGGGCAACTGGCGCGGCTGGCGGACGTGATGCGCAACCGCGTGGGCCAGCACTCGGCGCCGCAGCAGCAGCAGCGCGGGATGCAGTTGATGCGGGACATGACGCGGCATCTGCGCGGGCAGGACCCGGTGACGGGGAAGCCAACTCAGGGCGGGTGAGCGCACGGCTGAGGGGGGCGGGGTGTTGCCGAGCACTACTCTCGCGTTCTCATTGGAACGGACTGCGTCATTGTGCAGTGGAGCACGTATTCGCGATCGTCCTTCCAGCCATCGGTTGCCGGGATCGGCACGCGGCCCTTTCGGGACTCGTCTCGGACTTTCACAGCACGGCCCTTTTCGTCGATGGAGTCCACGAAGGGGGTGGAATCCATGTCGATCGCCTCGATTCGCCATTCATAGATGAGAGGCGGAACACCCGGGAGTTTGTACAGCCGCTCGAAGTAGAAGAACGGATCGATGCCGAGGTACACATCGCCGGCGACCAGCGCGCCCTCCCTTGCCCATGATGGAGCGGCTTCGTCCCGGAAGGCCATCACGCCCCCGAAATCGACGACCCAGGCGTCGGGGCCCGCATGGCACACCCTTCCCCCGGCCGAGTACATCGCATTATCAAGATGCACGAGGCCGGGCGCCTCGCCGGACGCCGCGCGGAGTCCTCTTGCTGGGTAGAACTCGAGCGCAAAGCGGCGAAGTTCCCCGCAGGCGAAGTCGTCGTAGTTTCCGTCCTGGATAATCCAGGCGGAGAGGCCGATGTGCATGGGCGATGGGGCCATGAATGGTCTCCGGGTCTTTGCCGAGGCGGTGCTATCATTCGCGGATTCGGGAGGGAAGGGGACAACACGGTCTCACGCCGGGCTGATCGCTCGGTGATGGAGGATTCGCCAGATGAACATGATTCCCAAGCCGCCGCCGCGCGAAGCCACGCTCGGATTTCTGTACCTGCCGCCGTTTCGGGTGTTCGGGACGAGCGTGGCGGGTGAATCGACGTGCGTGGCGATCCCGGAACTGGACATCTGCTTCGATCTGGGGACGTGCCCGCGGGCGATGCTGGCGATGAAGCACGTGGCGATCAGCCACGGGCACATGGACCACATCGGGGGCCTGGCGTACTACTGCTCGCAGCGGTGGTTCCAGGGGATGGGGGAGGGGACGATCATCTGCGATGCGCGGATCGCGCCGCACATCGAGCGGATGCTGGCGGGGTACGTGGAGCTGGAGAACCAGAAGACGCCCTACAAGCTCATCGCCATGAAGCCGGGCGACGAGTTCATGATCAAGAACAACATCTTCATCCGCCCGGTGCCGGTGGAGCACACCGTGCCGACGTTCGGGTACGCGGTGGTGGAGAAGCGATCGAAGCTCAAGGACGAGTACGCCGGCATGCCGCAGGAGAAGCTCAAGGAGCTTCGGGACCGGGGGGAGGAGATCACGCGGATCCTCGAGGTGCCTCTGGTGTCGTATCTGGGGGACTGCGCCCCGGGGCCGTGGCTGGTGCGCGAGGAGGTGCGCAAGTCGCAGATCGCCATCTGCGAGTGCACGTTCACCGAGCCGGACCACGCCGAGCGGGCCAAGGTGGGGATGCACATGCACGCGGAGGCGATCGCGGAGTGGCTGCGGGTGCTCGAATCGCAGGCGCTGGTGCTCACGCATCTGTCGCGCCGGACGAACCTGCTCTTTGCGCGCCAGCGGCTGACGCAGCTGGCCGGGCCGCAGCTGATGAAGAAGGTCGAGTTCCTGATGGACTACAAGAACAACAAGGAGCGCTACGAGAAGCAGCTGGCCGACAACGGGCAGTTGCCGGACCTGCTGGCGCGTCCGGGCGGGGGCGGGATGGGGCGGCCGGGCGGTCGTCCGGGCGGGGGCGGATTCGGTCGGCCGCCGACGGGGCGCGGCGGGCCGGGTGGCGGCGGGGGGGGGGCGCGTCCGCCGATGCGGCCGCGTTCGTAGGGCGATCGCGACACTCCGCGTATAGGCGCGCCGACGGATGAGAAGCGTCGGCGGCGCGCGATTGCATTTGCGCCGGTGGATTTGACAAACGCGCCGGAATGATTAGGGTTGGGCCATTGGGAGGACCGAGCGCACGCGGCGCATCGGCAATCGCGCCGAGGCGGCCACGGTCGCAGGTCGAAGACAAACCATTGACGGACGACCGATCGTGAGGGACGATCGCACACACATGTCACGCATGAATCCAGAATCGCGCCACGCGCGGATGCGCCCGGATAGCCAGCTCTGGGAGGGAATGCTCGCGCACCTGAAGGCGCACCAGCAGACCCTCTGCCGGCAGTGGTTCGAGGAGGTCGAGCCACTGGGTATTGACGGGGGCGTGCTGCGATTGCGGACGCGCACGGATATCCATCGGGATTACCTGAGGAAGCAGTGCGCCGACGGATTCAACGACGCGGCCCGAACTGTTTCCAAGCACCTGCTGTCCGTGTTGTTTCTTGGGCCGGAGGATGCGCTCCCCGCGCCGACCGCGAAGCGGCCGGGCGAGGGGGAGAGCGTCGCCGGCGGTCTGCCGCCCGCGGCGCGGAATGGCCAGCATGGAGCGCCGGGCGAAGGTCGGAATGGTCCGGGCGTGCGCGTGGACGGGATGGAGATGAAGGTCTCGGCGGGGGGCGGGGCCAACGGGCACGCGGGCGCGCCGAAGTGGGAACTGGCGGGGACGAGGCGAGAGTCCGGGACGGACTCGCTGGTGATCAATCCGGACTACAGCTTCGAGAACTTCATCGTGGGGCCGACGAACCGGTTGGCGCACGCCGCGGCGATGGCGGTGGCGAACAACCCGGGGCGGTCGTACAACCCGTATTTCGTGCACGGGGGCGTGGGGCTGGGAAAGACGCACCTGCTGCAGGCGATCTGCCTGCGGATCAAGGAGCAGCACCCGCAGACGCGGATCTTCTACACGTCGTGCGAGGGGTTCATGACGCAGTTCATGGACGCGGTGCAGGCGGGGGAGATGACGGCGTTCCGGCACCGGTTCCGGGACGTGGATCTCCTGATCATCGACGACATCCACTTCCTGGCCAAGCGCGACCGGACGCAGGAGGAGTTCTTCCACACGTTCAACAGCCTGTACCAGTCGCACAGGCAGATCGTGCTCTCCTCGGATGCGCCGCCGGAGGAGATCCCCGACCTCGAGGATCGGCTGGTGAGCCGGTTCAAGTGGGGCCTGGTGACGAGCGTGACGCCGCCGTGCTACGAGACGCGCGTGGAGATCCTCAAGAACAAGGCGCGGATGCGCGGCATGGAGCTCTCCGACGACGTGGCGTGCCTGATCGCGTCGCGGATCGACGCGAACATCCGGGAACTGGAGGGGGCGATCGTCAAGTTGCAGGTGATGGCGAGCGTGGAGAAGCGGGCGATCGACATCCCGATGGCGGCGGCGGCCCTGGGGGACGAGACGATCAAGGGCGAGAAGCGGGTGCAGATCCAGACGATCATCGGGGCGGTGACGGAGTTCTACGGGGTGAAGATGACGGACCTGCAGAGCCAGCGCCGGCAGCGGTCGATCGCGCTGCCTCGCCAGGTGTGCATGTATCTGGCCCGCCGGAACACGCGGTTTTCCCTCGAGGAGATCGGGGGGTACTTCGGCGGCCGGGACCACACCACGGTGATGCACGCGGTGAAGACGGTGGAGGATCGGTGCAGCGTGGACCTGAGTTTCAACCGGGTGGTGTCGTCGCTGGAGTCGCAGGTGCAGGTGGGGACGGTTTGAGCGAAGCACGGCTCGGTAAGGCGCCGGCGCGACGGGAGGTCCTCGGCGCGATCGGGTGTTTTGTTCACCCAATCAGGGGTTGTCACGACGGTGAGATGGGGTTAGCGCCCATGTCGGTTTTCGTGTGGGTAACTTGTGGGCGAACGGGCGCGGGCGCGCTGGGGAGGGCGGGGGTGTGTGGTGGGGAGTTCGGGACGGTTTGTCGGGTGTGAAATCGCCCGATCCGCGGCCGCGCGAAGGCGACTGGAAACCGACAGGTTCAACACACGGCGCGTTCGCCTCCAAGTGCTTGATACCGATGGTTTTACGGTCTGCATTCCCCGATTGTCCACCATGCGACAGGACTCTCTTCCACTACTGCTAAAGCTATCTCTCTTATTGGTAAGAAGAAGAGCCGGACGGGGGGCGGCGAGTGGTGCGCGATTGGGGCGCACACATCCCGGAAAGCGGATCGGGAAAGATTGTGGATAACAAAGAATGGACCTTGGTTGAACACCCTAGTGGGGTCTGATCCGTGGGCGGGGTTGGCAGCGGGGGCACCAGACGGTCGTGCGTTGGACGAGGAGGGCGTGGGAGAGCGGCGAGCGGCAGATTGTGCACGGGAGGCCGGCGCGCCCGTAGACGCGGTGTGAGGCGACGTAGGTGCCTTGGGCGCCGTTGGCATCGGCGTAGTCGCGAAGGGTGGAGCCGCCGGCCTGGACGGCGGCCGCGAGGATGGAGCGGATGGCGGCCGCCAGGGTTGCGATGTTGGCGGGGGGAATCCCGGCGGCGATGGCGGTGGGATGGATGCGGGCGAGGAAGAGAGCCTCGTCGGCGTAGATATTGCCGACACCCGCGAGGACGGACTGGTCGAGGAGCGCGGCCTTGATTGGGCGCCGGGCCCGGGCGAGCGCGGCGTGGAGGTCGGCGTCGGTGATGGTGAGGGCGTCGGGCCCGAGGGCGGCCCAGTGGGCGTCGAGGTCGGCGATGGCGCGGAAGACGCGGAGGGAGCCGAAGCGGCGCGGGTCGTGGAAGCGGATGCGGAGGCCGGAGTCGAGGGACCAGAGGGCGTGGGTGTGGGCGTCGGGCTTGTCGCCGGGGGCGAGGGCGTCGAGGGAGCCGGTCATGCCGAGTTGGACGATGAGGGCGCGGTCGGGCTCGGGGGTTGGGGCGCGCGGAGAGCGGGCGATGATGGCGAGTTGCTTGCCGCGGCGGGCGAGGGAGACGATGGCCGCGCCGGTGAGGAGGTCGGCGGGGGAGATGCGCTTGGGACGGAGCGTCGCGCGATTGCGCTGGCGGGGGAAGCCCCCGGGCGGATCACCGGGGGCGATGAGGACGTCGCGGCGATAGAGGCGGGCGGCGGCGACGGAGCGGCCGAGGAGGTGCGGGAGGAGGGAGAGGCGGAGGGATTCGACCTCGGGGAGTTCGGGCACGGGGGAGGATATTGGCGGCACGGAAGCGAAGATCAGCAGCCAGCGAGCCACACGTTTATGAACTCGAAGATGTCCTGGACCTCGAAGTGGCCGTTGCCATTGATGTCGGCGCGGGAGGCGCCGGCGAACCAATCGTTGAGGAAGTCGAAGATGTCCTGCACGGAAGGGCCGTCGGCGCGGTTGTAGTCGGCGGGACAGAGGAAGTGGGCGGTGAGGGAGCCGAACCAGTCGAAGGACCACAGGGAGGGGCGCTGGGGCGGGACGGTGGCCTGGAAGTAGATGCGGTCTCCGGCGCGGGTGACGGACTTGATGTCGGCGCTGGAAGGGCCCGGGATAATCTCGAAGAGCATGAAGGTGCCCGCGGGCGAACCGTCGGAGGTCCAGAGTTCGATGCCGGTCTCGGGGGTGTAGGCGGTGAAGAAGATGCGGTCGCCGGCGGCGACGAGGTTGGCGGGGGCGGAGCCGAGATCGCCCACGCAGATGTCCTTGACGATGACGGTTCCGGCGGGGGTGCCGTCGGTGCGCCAGAGTTCCCGACCGTGGAGCACGTCGTCGGCGGTGAAGAACACGTACTCGCCGGCGGCGACAAGGTCGCGCGGGTACGACGCGTCGCCACCGGGAAGAATGTCCTTGAGCAGATAGGTTCCCGTCGCGGTGCCGTCGGATCGGAAGATCTCGTTGCCGACACCTACGCCGTTGACGGTGTAGTTGTCGGCGACGAAGATGGCCAGGCCGTTGAGGTCCGCGAACTTCTCCGGGTAGGACGCGCACCCGGGCTGGGCGCAGAGTTTCTTCACCTGCCGGGTCCCCGGGTCGGTGCCGTCGGAGGCGCAGGGTTCCGCGCCGTCGTAGTTATTGCCGTTGGGGATATTGCCTGCGGAGAAGAAGACCTGGTTGCCGACGGCGGTGATCGCGGCGGGGCCGCTGTCCGCCGCGCCTGGGGCAAGGTCCTTGACCATGTAGGTTCCCGCGGTAGAACCGTCGGAGCGCCAGAGCTCGGCGCCCTGGGCCGTGGTGGAGCCGCGGAAATAGAGGACGCCGTTGAGGCTTGCGGCGCTGGAGAGCGTTCCGCCGCTGGTGAAGGTGTTGAGCAGCAGCGATCCGGCGGTGGTGCCGTCGGAGCGATACAGCGCACCGCCGTCGAGGTAGAAGTACGGACCGGCGGTGCGAATGGCGTTGGCCGCGAACTGTCCGACGCCGGTGTTGACCGGTCCGATCATCGTCGGGGGTGCGCCCGTCGCGTCGAGGGCGAACACCTGCCATCCGAAGAGCGGGGTGGGGGTCGTGTAGAACAGGAGCGGACCCGCGCTGGTCAGGCGCTGCGGGGTTGTTGTCGGCGCGAGGTTGAGCATCACCTGCACGGCGTTGGTGGGGTACAGGGTGCGGCAGACCTGCCCGCCCGGGTTCCCGGTGGTCACGAACGCGAGATCGTTGCCGTAGCGCACGAACTGAGAGAAAGAACTCGTGCCGGGCGGGAGGCCCGCCGTCGAGATCGCCGTTGTGCCCTCGGGCGTGCCATCGGTTCGGTACAGGGCCCGGACCGAGTTCGACGTGCTCACGCGGGTGATGTACGCGACACTTCCCGCCGGATAGAGATTGCCGTAGGGAACAGACGCGTCGAGCGGATCGGTGACGTTGAGCTGGGCGAGGCCGGCGACGGTGCCGGTGTACGACCAGAGGTTGTAGCGTGTTGGCGAGGTGCTCTTGCCGACGATGTAGAGCGCGCCATTGAGGCCCTCGAACCAGCCGGCGATAGTCGAGGGAAACTCTCCCGGCGCGAAGACGGGGCGGGTGCCGGCCGCGGTGCCGTCGGTGGCGTACCACTCCAGCGGGACGCCGCTGGAGTTGGGCATGAAGAAGTACAGCAATCCGTTGGCCGCGCGGAGCCCGGCGGGGCGCGGGCCGTTGAACCCGCTCGGGTTTCCGGGGGTGAGATCGGCCACCTGGCGCGTGCCCGCGGCGGTGCCGTCGGAGGCCCAGAGTTCCCATCCCGTGGCGGCGCTGTAGCCGGCGAGGTACGCGAGTCCGCCGACAGCGCGGATGGTTGAGACGTCGAACGCCGACGGGCCGATCGTGTTGAGGCGTAGCGTGCCGGCAGGAGTGCCGTTGCTCATCCACAGACCCCCGTCGGGGCCCGTGAAGAACACGCCGATGGATGTGGGGACGAACATGGAGGGGGATTGGCCGCCCGAGATCGGCAGAAGCTGGACCGTGCCCGAGGCCGTGCCGTCGCTGCGGTAGATGCCGTTCTTGGCAAAGTAGAAGACCATGCCGTTGAACACCGCGGGCGGCAGGTCCTGGTTCCAGAAGCCATCGGCGGCCCCGGGGATCGCCTCGGCGACCAGACCGGTCCCCGACGGGGTGCCGTCGGAGTGCCACAGCTCAAGCCCCGTTGAGGCGGAGGCTTCGACGTAGAGCAGCTGGTTGTTGAGTCCGACGAGGTTGAACGCGCGGGAGCCGCCGCAGCAGTAGGGCTGGTTCGAGCCGATGATGTAGGTGCCCGCGTCGGTGCCGTCGCTGCGGAACACCGAGGGGGTGTTGGAGGTCGCCGGGGACTTCGCGTTGAACATCAGCACGCCGTTGTTGAACGCGAGCTGGCTCGGATAGGAGCCTCCCGTTCCGGGGTAGATGTCCTTGACCATGCGGGTCGAGGATGGTGAGCCGGAGGTGACGAACAGCTCGTTTCCTGCGGCGGATTCGGCCGCGAAGAAGAGGTCCTCGTTGCTTCCAGCCGTGAGACCGCTCAGGCCGGGCTGCTGGGCGCCGTAGATATGGGCCACGACGGCCGTTCCGTCGAGGGTCCCGTCGCTGGACCAGAGCACGTCTGTTTCCGGGCGGTTGAAGTTGGCGTAGTCCGTTCCGTTGAAGAAGAGGCGCCCTCCGAAGACCGAGAATGTCGATGGGCCGAGGCCGGACCAGTTGCGGGTGTCGCCCGGATGGGCGGGCTGCTCGGCTTCCGGGATCGGGTACACCTGGCGGGTTCCGGGGGGGGTGCCATCGGTGACCCACAGATTGGCCGCTTGCCCGGAGGGGCCGGCCGCAAAGTAGAAGAGGCCGTTGAGGCTCGCGTGGCCAGTCACGGCGGAGGCAAATAGATCCGTCGGCGCGGCGGGTCCGACGAGGTGCGTGCCGGCGACGGTGCCGTCGGTGAACCACCACTGCCTGCGCGAGGACAGCGTGGGGACGTTGAACATCAGGCCGCCCTGGTGTGGCACCATCTCCAGGGGGCTTTGCAGGCCGGTCGAGAAGTTGGTGAGTTGAGCGGCTCCGGCGGCCGTGCCGTCGGTTCGCCAGAGTTGCGTGTGGTTGGCGGCGTCTGGGGAGGTGAAGTAGAAGAAGTCGGCCGAGGCGACCCCGTCGTAGACCATCAGAGGCGACGGGAGCGGCACGGGCCCCGTGCCGGCGGGCGTGCCGTCGGTAGACCAGAGTTGCTGGGGCGGATTGGCGGAGTTGGCGCTGGTGAAGTACATTCGCCCGTGGGCCACGGACGAGGGGCCGGGGATGTAGACGCTCGCCGGTCCGGAGCCGAGGAAGGCGGTTCCGCCGATGGTGCCGTCGGTGATCCAGAGTTGCGTGTTCCCGCCGGTCGACGAGAAGGCGAACTCAACTGCCCGGTTGCCAAAGGGCACGGGCCGGCCGCTCTCGGGCGAGACCAGCGTGGTGTTGGGGACGAAGCACCCGGCCGCGGCGCAGGTGACGCCCGGGGCCTGGATGAACCCGGACGATGCGCGGCAGGTGTTCGCGGTCTGCACCACACAGAGTCCGGTGGTTCGGCAGCACGCGAAGGTCTGCTGGGCGCAGCGGGCGTCGTAGGACGTTGAAGTGCACGAGAGATTCGCGGCCAGCTGCGTCCCCGAGCGGTCGGCGCACTCGGTGTCGAACCGCATCATGAAGCACTGGCCGCTGGGGAGGCAGCAGGCTCGGGGCGTCTGGGCGCATGGTGCGGGGGAGCATGACGAGGTGATGAACAGGAACGCACCGAGGCACGAGGAGAGCGGGCCGACGGTGCATGTGCCGTTGGCCGCGCAGCAGACGAATGTAGCGGGGTCCGGGCATGAGCCGCAGGCTACGTTCGCCGCGCCGGGCGTTCCGCCCTGGGCGGCGCACGCCGGGGCCACGGCGTAGACGCACGACTTGTCGGGCATGCAGCAGACGACCGAGATTTCGTGGTTGCATACGAGGCCATCGCAGGGCACGCCCAGACCGCCCCACAATCCGGCCTGCGTTGCGCAAGCGATCGTGCTGGTGGCGACGCACGCGCCGGAGCGCAGGCAGCACGCGCCGAGAGGATTCAGCGAGGAGACGGTCGATCCGTCGTACACGCTGCACAGGCCGGGGCCCAGCGCGGGGCCGCTGGCATGGAAGACCAGTCCGGCGGGCGTGGATGCAAGATACTCCGGGCCCGAGGTCGGCGAGCCGGGGTATCCGTCGATAATCATGCGGGTGCCGGCGGCGGTGCCGTCGGTGCGCCAGATCTCGCGCCCGTGGGTGCCGTCGTCGGCGGTGAAGTACAGGACGCCGTTGCACACCGTGAAGTTGTCCGGAGAGGAGTTTCCGGCGCCCGGGTTGATGTCGCGGACCAGCGTGGTGCCGTCGGATGTGCCGTCGGTCCGCCAGAGTTCGCGTCCGTTGACGGCGCTGGTCGCTGCGAAATATGCGTATCCGTTGAACGTGGTGAGCGGGCCGGGCTGGTAGTTGCCCAGTATCGAGAAGGGCATGACGTACAGGTCGTTGACGACGAACGGGATCGGCGTCTGGGCGTGCGAGGCCGCCGAGATGAACGCGGCGACGAGGGCGGCGAGCGTGCGGCAGCGCAGGGAGCGATCGGGCATGGGATTTCTCCGGGGCGATCTGCCGTGGATCGTGCGGAGAGTATAACGGAAATGGTCGGACTTGGCCGCCCAAACAGGTCCGTCGGGTGCGAGAATCGCGAGTTGTGCATGAAAAAGGCCGCGTCTGAGGACGCGGCCCTGAGGAAGATTCGAGGGGGCCGGGGAATCAGGCGACCTGGAGGACTCGCATGGCGGTGGCGACGATGTCCTGGGCGGTGAGGCCGCACATCTTGAGCATTTCCTGGGGGGTCTTGGCGGACTTGGGGATGCGCTTGACGAACATCTGTTCGAGGGTGAAGCCCTCGCCGGACTGGGTGAGGGCGTCGGCGACGGCGGAGCCGAGGCCGCCGCCGTAGTTGTCCTCGAGGGTGATGATGTAGCCGCCGTTGGCGTTGGCCAGGTCGAGCATCTTGTCGGTGTCGAAGGGGATGGAGTAGGCGTCCACGAGGGTGGCGGAGACGCCGGCCTGGTCGAGGAGGTCGAGGGCCTTGTTGGCCTCGTGGACCATGTAGCCGGCGGCGACGAGGAGGATGTCGCGGCCCTCGGTGAGGACCTCGAAGCCGCCGAGGTTGAAGACGGTGTCGTCGGAGTAGATGAACTCGGTGTCGGGGCGGAGGGTCCGCATGTAGCAGCAGCCCTCGTACTCGGCCATGACGCCGGTGAGGGCGTAGGCGGCGTAGGCGTCGGCGGGCTGGAGGATGTAGCAGCCCGGGTTGCCGCGGTGGTCCTTCATGGTCGTCCAGGAGCGGAACCAGGCGACGTCGGGGAGGGACATCTGGCTGGGGCCGTCGGAGGCGAGGGTGATGCCGGCGTGGGAGCCGACGATCTTGAGGTTGGCGCCGGAGTTGATGGCCATCTCGATCTGGTCGTAGGCGCGGGTGACGAACTTGGCGAAGGTGGAGCAGAAGGGGATCTTGCCGGCGGCGGAGAGGCCGGCGCCGACGGAGAACATGTTCTGCTCGGCGATCTTGCACTCGACGAAGCGCGAGGCGAGGGCGGCGTCCTTGCGGAACATGTCGGCGAAGGTGGAGTTGGAGACGTCGGCGTCGAGGACGACGACGCGGTCGTTGACCTGGCCGAGGGCGCGCAGGGCGACGCCGTAGGCGCGCCGGGTGGCCATCTTGCCCGAGTGGACGACGGACTCCATGTCGAGCTTCTTCATGGTCTGGGTGAAGCTCGGGAGTTCGCCGCTCTTGGGGGAGCGCTCGACGGCCTCGGTCGGGGGCTGGATGGTGAACTGGTCGGAGGAGACCAGGGCGCTGGTGAGTTCGAGGCGGCGCTCGTCCATCTCGGCCATGGCGCGCTTGAGGGCGTCGCCTTCGGCGGGCTTGCCGTGCCAGCCGCCGCCCTGCATGGAGGGGCAGCCCCAGCCCTTGACGGTCTTGGCGACGATGGCGAAGGGCTTGCCGGAGGAGTTCTTGTCCTCGGAGCGCTTCTCGAACTCCTCGAACGCGGCCTTGATCTGGGCGGGCTGGTGGCCGTCGATGGTCTTCACGTCGTAGTTCATGGCCTCGAGGCGGGCCCTGATGCGGTCGGCGGACTGTTGCGGCGAGACGCGGTCGGCCTGGCCGTACTCGTTGCAGTTGAAGATCGGCAGGACGTTGGTGAGCTTGCGGTCGGCGATGAAGTCGAGGGCCTCGGTGATCTGGCCCTCGCGGCTCTCGCCGTCGCCGATGATGCAGTACACGCGCCGGTCGATCTGGTCGAGGCGTGCGGCCTCGCCGAGGCCGCCGGCGACGGAGAGGCCCTGGCCGAGGGAGCCGGTGGCCGCGTCGAAGAAGGGGAAGCCTTCCATGGGGTTCGGGTGGCCGTCGAGGTCGGAGTGCCACTCGCGGAGGGTCATGGCGTCCTCGATCTTGAGTCGGCGGCGGTTGGCGGGGTCCTTGCCGACCATGAGGCCGAGCTTGCAGGCCGCGGCGTAGACGATGGGGACGGCGTGGCCCTCGGAGAGGACGAGGCGGTCGGAGGTGGGGTAGTCGGGGTAGTCGGGGGAGTAGCGCATCGTCGAGAACATGAGGACGGTGACGATGTGCCCGAGGGAGAGGCAGGTTGAAGGATGGCCGGCGCCGGCGGCGGCGCACATTTCGAGGGAGAGTTTGTCGAGGTCGATCGCCTGGGCGTGGACGGCGGCTTCGTACGACATTGGGCAGATCCTTCCGTGTGTGGGGCGCGAACGGGTAAGCGACCACGATAGGCCCGCCGGAAGGCAAGAAACCCGCCGGACGATGAAGCGGGCGGGGTTTTTTGGATGTGGCACCGGGGTTGCTAAATAGTGAAGAGAAGGCGGATCAGGAGCAGTTGGGCGAGGATGCCGCGAACCAGGCGTTGAGATAGTCGAAGATGTCCTGGACTTCGAGCGCGCCGGAGCGGTTCCAGTCGGCGCGGGCGCTGCCGGCGAACCAGAGATTGAGGAACTCGAAGATGTCCTGGACGGTGACGGCGTGGTCCTGGTTCATGTCAAGGAAGCAGGCGGTGATGCAGTTCAGGACGGGCGGGTTCGGGAGGCCGGAAGGGGGAACGACGGTGGGGGGCGGGGTTGGCGTGGGGGTTGGATCGGGGGGTGGCGTTGGGTCCGGAATCGGAGTTGGATCCGGCGTGGGAGTTGGGTCTGGTGTTGGCGTGGGGTCTGGCGTGGGGGTTGGATCGGGGGTCGGAGTCGGATCCGGTTTTGGGGTCGGGTCGGGGGTCGGCTTGGGATCGGGCGTTGGCTTTGGGTCCGGCGCAGGCGTCGGATCGGGCTTGGGGTCGGGGGGAACTCCGCCGGTGTCGTTGTTGGTGCGAGGATCGACGGCGCCGAAGATCGCACCGGCTCCCGAGTAGACCTGGTCGATCTGGATCGAGTCGTTGACGCCGTTGCCGTCGCAATCGGGGGCGATCTTGAAGACGTAGGCCTTGGCGGCGGAGGGCTGGAGGGCGCAGGAATCGGCCCAGAGGACGGGCGGGGTTGTCAAGACGGAATCGCAGACGACGGAGGTGGGGATGACGCGGTAGATTCCGGGGGTGGGCGGGACCGTGCCGCGCGACAGACCGAGGGCCCGCGTCTCGTTGTAGCCGGAGACGATGGGGTGGAGGCGGACGCTGAACATGGCGTGGGCGTCGGACCACGCGCAGGGGTCGGCGTCGGTGCGGCGCTGGATGAGGACGGCGGCGTTGGGGCTGGAGATGTTCGTCGGAAGCGTGACCGGGCCGAAGGAGCGGATGACGACGGGGACCGCGCCGGGGTCGGCGAAGGCGGTTTCGACGACGCCGTCGGCGCGGGCGGTCTGGTTGTTCGGGGGCGAGCAGTCGGATTCGTAGAGCGAGAAGGAGGCGACGCCGAGCGCGCCGCCGCCGAGAGCGGACGAGGGGATGGGGTACGTGTCGCTGGTGATGGTGGTGGCGGCCGCGCCGTTGACGACGAGCTTGCCGAGCATGGCGCGCGGCGCGGCGACGCCGCCGTAGGTGAGGGGCTTGGGGTTGTTGGCGGCGTTGAGCGTGATCTGGCCGGCGAGGCCGACGGCGGCGCCGGTGGTGCCGAGGGTGATGCGGGGCTGGTTGGCTTCGGGGATGTTCAGGTAGCCGTAGAAGAGGCCGGCGGAGATGGCGGCGTCTTTGGGGAGGCCGTTTGACAGGGTGATGAAGTCGGCGTTGATGACCGCGGCCTTGATGAGGCCGCCGCGGGCGGCATCGATGGGCAGGAGCGTGGGGGCGGTGACGGAGCCGCGCAGGCCGCCGAGGGTGGACTCGACGCGCCGCACGCCCTCGGAGGCGGTGATATCGCTGCGGACGTTCTTGCCGACGACGGCGTCGATGATGCGGGCGGAGATGACGGTGGCGTGGTAGTCGAGGGCGCTGGAGGTGGACGGGCGAGCGCCGCCGACGTCGGCGCCGAGCGACTCGACGCGGCCGAGTGTGCCGGCGAGCGGGGCGGCGGGAGTCGGGGCGACGGGAACGACGACGATGGGCGGCATGATGTCGCCGCCGGCGGCGATGAGGAGGATCGGGCCGCCCTCGGAGCGGATGATGGCGGGGGAGGCGGGGTTGTCGAGATCGTCGGAGATGCGGCCGCCCGCGGTGATGGCGGAGCAGGTGGCGGTGGTGGAGGTCTGGCGGATGGCGGATTGGACGATGTCGCGGCCGGCGTCGAGACGGACGATGTTGAGGGCGCGGATGGAGGCGACGGGGCCGATGTCGCGCCCGACGCGGGCCTGGAGCGAGACGGGGGCGTTGTTGGGGATGAGGCCGCCGGTCCAGTCGAGACAGCCGGGCGCGGCCAGCGGGGCGGCGGGGTTGGTGGCGTTGTCGTCGGGCCCGCCGATGATGAGCGTGATGGGGCTTGTGGTGCTGGTGATGGTGAGCGTGCCGAGGGATTCCTGGGCGGGATCGGCGAGGCGGATGCGCCAGATACCGGCGGCGCACTGGTCGAGCGTGGCGTCGTACGAAGCGCCGGGGACGACGGCGAGGTTCTGGCCCTGCACGGTCCACGCGCCGGCCGGGGTGGCCTTGTACTCGACGATGATGCCCGCGAGCGCGGTGTGCGCGGCGGCGATGGCGAGGATCGCCGCGAGGGGGGCGGGGCGGACGGGGTGCGCCATGGTCGGCTTCTCCGGAAACAAAGGGGAGCGGGCGAACCGGGGCGTATCGGGAGGTGGCGCGGGCGGGTGAAGGCGGATGTGCGGATTGGGGGGAATGGGGGACGGGCGGGCCGCGCGATCGGCAGGGTCGATGGGCGAGCGGCCGGGGGCAAGTCGTCCGTATGGGGTCATCCCGAGAGGAGGGGAGGGGCCCAACCGGCGGTGGAGAAGGGGGTTGCGTCGAGCGGGAGGGTGAAGATGGGTAGATGGGCGGAGGCACGAGCCCGGCACAAGGGGGGCCGGGCGCGGTACACTAGCGGACTATGAAGGTCATCTGTGATCGTGGCGCGTTGATGGATGCTGTAAACCACGTGGCGAGCGTTGTGCCGCAGCGCACGCCGACTCCGGCGCTGTCGTGCGTGAAGCTGGTGGCGAAGAAGGTGGGCTCGGCGGGGGAGCTGACCCTCAGCGGGACGGACGCGGAGACGAGCCTGCATCTGACGCTGACGGCGGTGGACGTGCAGAAGCCGGGGGAGGTGGCGGTGCCGGCGGACAAGCTGCGGGCGATCGTGTCGGCGGAGGACGGGGAGCCGACGCTGACGATCGAGACGGAGGGGGATCAGTGCCACATCCGCGGGACGAACGCGCACTTCCGCGTGTTCGCGTATCCGGCCAAGGACTTCCCGGCGATGCCGGACTTCGGCGCGGCGGTGGCGGGGACGGGGCCGGACCCGGCCAAGGCGGTGTTCACGCAGTCGGCGGGGGCGATGCTGGAGCTGGTCTCGCGGACGGTGTTCGCGACGGCGCGAGAGACGAGCCGGTACGCGATCAACGGCGTGCTGATGAAGCGCGACGGGAAGAAGCTGGAGATGGTGGCGACGGATGGGCGGCGGCTGGCGGTGGCGCGGGCGCAGCTGACCGGGCCGAGCGCCAAGGGCGATGCGGTGACGTGCATCATCCCGTCGAAGGCGCTGAACATTTTCACGAAACTGGCGCGCGATCCGGAGGAGAACGTGCGGATCGCGGTGAGCGACTCGCGGGTGTACTTCTCGTTCGAGATGGCGGGGGCGAAGGACGAGAAGGCGGAGAAGGGCGGGCCGGGGCCGCGGGCGGTGCTCTCGAGCGTGCTGGTGGAGGGGTCGTTCCCGCCGTACGAGGATGTGATTCCCAAGGACCAGGACAAGAAGGTGGTGGCGGGGCGGGATGATCTGTCGAGCGCGGTGCGCAAGGCGAGCGTGCTGACCAACGAGGAGTCGCGCGGCGTGCGGCTGGCGTTCACGTCGAAGGACAAGCGGCTGAAACTCAGCAGCCGGGCCCCGGAGATGGGAGAGAGCGACATCTCGATCGGCCTCTCGAAGTTCGAGGGGGAGGACATCGAGATCTCGTTCAACCCGACGTTCATCACGGACGTGCTGAAGGTGATCCCGGATCAGGACGTGATCGTGGAACTCAAGGCGTCGAACCGGCCGGGGCTGATCCGGCTGGCGAACAACGAGTTCGTGTACGTGGTGATGCCGGTGAATCTGCCGGCGTGATGCAAGCCAGTCTCTCGCGGGGGCGCGCATGGCGCAGGGGAAGGCGACAGGTGTGCCTCACCCCGTGGGGGTCAGCGTGCGCGCGGTGGGCGCGGGGTTGGCGCTGGCGCGCCGGCGCGAGGCGCGCCAGGCGAGCAGCGCGAGGGCGAGTGTGGCGAGGGGGAGGAGGATGAGGCCAAGGAGGCCGAGGAGTTCGCCGGTGGGCAGGCCGGGGACTCTGGCGGGGGTGAAAAGGCGGAAGGCGAGGAGCCCGCCGGCGAGGGAGGAGGCGACGCCGATGCCGGCCGCGATGAGCGGGCGGAGGAACCCCGAGGAGGTGGGCATGAAGGGATGGTCTCGAAGAACGAAAGGGGGATTGTGGAAAGTGCGAGTCGGGGTGCGGGAACCGACAGGGGGCGGGATGATCGGCGGTTGGGGGGGATGGGGGTCAAAGGTTCGACAAATGGTGGGGAAGCAACCGATCTAGGGGACCGTGAAGACCAGCCGCGCCCGGAGGGCGAGAAGTGATGGTGTGCGCACCGGAGGGGTCCGGTTTGTGTTCTGCGCGGGGGGGCGATACTGTCCCGGCTTGTTGAGCCGGTCGAACAGCCATTTCGGAGCGCAGGGACGGGCGCGGAGCGTGTTGCGGGTGACCGCGGCGATGCTGGCGTTGTGCGTTGGCGGGGCGGTTTCGCTCGGGCAGCCGGTGGCGCCGGTGGAGCCGGGCGCTCAGGACGGGGCGGCGGGACGGCCAGGCCCCCCCACTTCTGCACCGGCGACGGCCGCGGCGATGGAGGGGCTGGAGCAGCGTCCGGTGCGGGCGGTGATCCTGAAGGGCTTGAGCAAGACGCCGGAGGGGCTGGCGCTGAACCAGATCCGGACCAAGGCGGGGCAGCCGCTGAGCACGGAGACGGTCCGGGGGGACGTGGCGCGGCTGAACCGGCTGGCGAAGTTCAAGGAGGTCAGCGCGAAGGCGGTGCCGCTGGATGATGGGAGCGTGGAGGTTGTGTACCAGTTCGTGGAGACGGCGGTGGTGCGGGCGGTGGACATCGTGGGGAACCGGCAGATTCCCAACTCGGAGATCGCGCCTCTGGTGAACGGGATGCGGGACACGCCGGTGGACGACTTCCAACTGGGGGCGGCCAAGGCGCAGATCGAGAAGCTCTACCACGACAAGGGGTACTTCCAGGCGACGGTGACGGTGGACCAGAAGGAGCTCGAGCAAGGGACGGTGCTGTTCCGGGTGGCGGAGGGAGAGCGGGTGCGGGTGACGGAGATCCGGTTCGAGGGGAACAACGCGTTCAAGGCCCGGCAACTCACGCCGCAGATCAAGACGACGACGGCGGGGATATTCGATTCGGGGCCGGTGGACAGCGAGCAACTGGACCGGGACGTGGGGTCGCTGATCGAGTTCTATCGCGATCGCGGGTACCTGGATGTGCGGGCGGACCGGCGGGTGATCTTCAGCCCGAACGGGAAAGAGGCGATCGTGGAGTTCGTGGTGGAGGAGGGGCCGCTCTACACGCTGCGGAGCGTTCGGGCCGAGCAGGCGGGCGAGGGGGGCGAGGCGAGGAGCGGGAAGTCTCCGGAGGTGCTCAGCGAGGCGCAGATCCGGGGGCTGATGGAGATCAAGGCGGGGGATGTGTACAGCGTGGACAAGGTGCGCAAGTCCACCGACGCGGTGCGGAACGCGTACGCGAGCATGGGGTACGTGGACGCGGTGGTGCGCGGGTTCGAGCTGCGCGATCCGGGGAGCCCGGTGGTGGACCTGCTGCTGGTGGTGAGGGAGGGGGAGCGGTTCCGGACGGGGACGGTGACGGTGAAGGGGGACAGCATCACGCAGCAGAAGGTGATCCTGCGCGAGGTTCACGACCTCAAGCCGGACCGGCCGCTGAACATGGCCTCGGAGCGGGTGGGAGACCGGCAGGTGACCGACGCGGAGCAGCGGCTCAACGACCTGAACCTGTTCGAGCCGGGGTCGGTGAAGCTGACGGTGCAGCCGGAGGACCCGCTCAACCCGGGGTATCGGGATGTGCTGGTGGAGGTGCGGGAGACGAACACGGGGTCGCTGAGCTTCGGCATCGGGGCCGGGTCGGACTCGGGGTTGATCGGGATCATCGGGCTCAAGCAGCGGAACTTCGACATCGCGGACTGGCCGGATTCGATCGGGGAGTTCTTCAGCGGGCGGGCCATGCGCGGGGCGGGGCAGACGTTCGACATCCAGCTCCAGCCGGGGACCGAGGTGCAGACGTACTCGATCAGCCTGACGGACCCGCACCTGTTCGATTCGGACTACTCGGGCGGGGCCAACGCGTTCTACTTCAAGCGGCAGTACGACCAGTACGACGAGCGTCGGCTGGGGGCGCACGCGCAGTTCGGGCGCCGGTTCGGCGAGCGCTGGGTGGGGAACCTGACGTTCCGGTACGACGACGTGGAGATCACGAGCATCGCGCCCGATGCGCCGGTGGACCTGTTCGCGGTGCAGGGGGGCAGCGTGGTGACGGGCGTCGGGGTCAAGCTTTCGAGGACGACCGTGGACTCGCGGATCCGGCCGACCAAGGGGTCGAAGATATCGGCGGAGGTCGAGCGGGTCGGGGCGCTGGGCGGGGACTACGACTTCACGCGGCTGACGCTCGAGCACACGGTGTTCATCCCGATCCACGAGTCGTTCCTGGGGTATCGCACGGTGTTCAGCTGGCGGACGCAGGCGTCCTACATCCCCGAGGGGAGCGACCACGCGCCGATCTTCGAGCGGCTGTACCTGGGCGGGCGCTCGTTCCGCGGGTTCCGGTTCCGGACGGTCAGCCCGAAGGGGATCCGCAACGACACGGGGATGCTCGGGAGCGACGGGGTCGGCGGGTCGTGGATGTTCTTCACGGGCGTGGAGGTGCAGCAGCCGGTGTACAAGGACATCGTGTCGGTGGTCGGGTTCGTGGACTCGGGCACGGTGACCGACGAGATCGGCTTCTCGGATTACCGAGTCTCGGTGGGCGCCGGCCTGCGGATCATGGTGCCGCAGCTCGGCCCGGTGCCGCTGGCGTTCGACTTCGGGTTCCCGGTCCTGAAGGAGGACGGGGATCGCAAACGCATATTCAGCTTCACGCTGGACCTGCCGTTCTGACGGGGGCGGCGGTGCGGACGGGATCGGGGGTGGTCGCGTGCAATCGGGCGATCCGGGGAAGACCGGTCGCTATGATCGGAATGGTTTGTGAAGACTAACACGAGTCTCTGACACGGAGGACAGCATGGCGAGTATGAAGAACCGGTGGATGGCCCTTGCGGGCGCGGCGGCGTGTGTGATGGTTGGGGCGTGGGCGGCGACGCGTGCGACGGCGAGCGCGCCGGTGCCCCCGGCCGCGCCGGTGGTGGCGACGATCGATCTGGAAGAGGTGATCAAGGGGTTGAAGGAGCGCGAGGACAAGGAGAAGGCTCTCTCGGCCAAGCAGGGCGAGTATCAGGGGAAGCTCAACCAGATGACCGAGGACGCCAAGAGCGAGAAGAGCAAGATCGAGAACATGCCCGACACGCCGGAGAAGATCGCCGCGGCGAAGAACCTGCGGGAGAAGCTCATCCGGGCGGAGTTCGAGAAGCAGTACGCCGAGCGGCTGCTGGGGGAGCTCAAGGGAGAGATGATGCGGGAGTTGTACGTGAAGATCAGCGAGGCGACCAAGAGCCTGGCCAAGCGGAACGGGTACCAGTTGGTGCTGAGCAACGACCAGAACGTGCCGGTGGGATCGGGGGATCCGGACGCGGTGCTGCGGGCGATCGCGCTGCGGCGGGTGATGTACGCCGCGCCGGAGCTGGATATCACCAGCGAGGTGGTGACGGAGCTCAACAACCTGTACGCGGCGGGGCCGACGAAGCGGTGAGAGCCGGACGGGGTGCGAACGCGAGACCGACGCGCGGGCCCGCCGGGCATGGCGGGCCCGCTTTCTTGTCGGGGCACGGGGGACACTCCGGGGGTCTTCCCGGGGAATGCGGGGCCTAAACTGACATAGAGATCGCTTTGTTCAGAAGAGAGGAACACGCCATGCCCCCGACTGTCGCCTCGACGCCGACCTGGACCGCCCCGTCAACCAAGGACGCGATGTGGAGCGCGCTGATCAACGACAGCGGGGCGGCGGTGGCGGTGTTTGATGCGGAGGGGTGGGCCCACTTTGCCAACGCGGTGTACCTGCGCATGGCGGGGGTGAGGACGCTCGACGAGCTCAAGCGGCTCTCGATCGAGGACCGGTTGCAGCACGACATGGCGGAGGAGCGGCTGGCGATTCTGCGGGACGTGATCCGCAACGGGCAGGCGCAGATGTTCAAGGACCTGCGGCGCGGGCGGGCGCTGGTGATCACGTCGCGGCAGTTTCCCGGGCAGCCGTCGTTCTGCCTGGCGGTGTTCCGGCCGGCGGATATTCCCAACTGGGTGAGCGACGCGGAGCCGACGGACGCGGACGCGGCGCAGATGAAGCACGTGGACGCGGGGCCGCTGGCGGTGCTCAGCGAGCGGGAGAAGGAGATCCTGTCGCTGATCGGGCAGGGGCTGACGAGCGCGCAGATCGCCAAGAAACTCTGCCGCACGATCAAGACGATCGAGTGGCACCGCAGCGCGATCGCGCGGAAGCTGCACACCAAGGACCGGGTGGCGCTGGCGCAGCTGGCGATCCAGGCGGGGCTGTGCTCGCCGACGTTCAAGATGCCGACGGGGAAGGGGCGGCGCGGGGCGGCTGCGGCGGGGATGGCGGGGTGAGAGGCCGGTTGACTGTCAAAGCCCTGCCGCATTTTCGAAACTTTGTGAATTGTGCGCGGTTGGGAAAAGAGTATCGCGGGGAGCGTTCGGCGCACTTTATGATCGATGTTCGGTTGGCGCAAGGATAGTTTTGGGCAGAACGTGATCAAAGGAGGTCTTGTTTTGTCCCAAACGTCTGCTCGTGGCAGATTGCTGGAGGGTTGACAAAGCCGGTCGCGGTTGGTATCTTGGCCGGCCGTGAGCACGCACAGGGTGAACTCGGCGTCGGCGACGAGGAGGGCGCGGCATCGTGCTGGCCGCGGTTCTCGGACGAGTGCGTTGGCGTCGGGCCGGGTCGGTGGTAGATTAGAACATCGATGCGCAAGTGGCCGGCGGAGAGAGACAGAGGAACTGTCCATGCTCCACGGACGCGGTTTGGCGGCGGTAGCGATTGGTGCGGCGGCGGCGGGAAGCGCGGCTTCAAGATCGCTGGCAGACATCGACCCGATGAGCGGGCTCGACTTCGTACGCGTGAGCGCTGTTGGTAACGCACCGTGGATGGGGACCAATCCCCCGATGCTGCCCGGACAGGATCGGGCCATCGGGCGGGGGCAGGTGAACTACGAGTACCACATCGGCAAGTTCGAGGTGACGACCGCGCAATGGACGGAGTTCTTCAATGCGGCCATGGATCGGCCGTTGAACGATCGGTTGCCGTGGATCAGCCCGCCCACGTTCTGGGGCGCGGCACCGATGACCGCGACGGTTCCCGGGGGACAGCGCTGGACGGTGCCCGCGGGCAACGAAATGCGGCCGGTGGGCAACATCTCGTGGCGCATGGCCGCGATGTACTGCAACTGGCTGCACAACGGCAAGAGCACCGACCGCAGCGCGTTCATGAACGGCGCGTACGACGTGAGCCAGTTCGGCGGCACGACCGATTTCACCGACCAACTCACGCACAACGCGGGCGCCCTGTACTGGATTCCCACGTGGGATGAGTGGCTCAAGGCGGCGCACTACGACCCGAACCGCGGCGGCCCCGGGCAGGGGGGTTGGTGGGAGTACAGCAACCGGTCGAACACACAACTCGTCGCGGGTCCGCCCGGCGCGGGGCAGGCAAACTTCGGGTGGCGGGACGCCGCGAACAGCCAGTGGACGGTGTTGCTCGGTGCCTATCCGGATACCACATCGCCGTGGGGTCTGCTTGACGTGGCGGGCGGGACGGCGGAATGGACAGAAGGGGTGCTGAGTTTTCAGGGAAGCCGTTGGCGCATGTACGACGGGAGTTCGTGGGGGTCCACGATCGGTGACGGCATCAGTGACGCAATCTTTGCAGCCTCGGGGTCCGACATTCCAAGCATCGACTTTCTGAATCTCGGGGTACGAATCGCGAGCACAGTGCCGACTCCTCCCCAGTCGGCATTCGTGCTGATCGGCTCGCTTTCACTTCTGGCGCGTCGGCGCAGGAGGCGGTATGAAGCGGCTGGTCTTTCTGGCGGGGTTGGTTGTCGCGGGTCTGTGCACTAGCGGCGCGCTCGCCCAGACCATTCGAGTCACAGTGCGCGGCATCGACAACCTCGAGAGGCAGGTGGGTTCTCTGCACGCCTCGGGGGACCCGATCACGATCACGACGGAGCAACTCGCTCAGGCGGCGCGGACGCCAGCGGACCCGTGGTATTCGTACTCGTTTGTTCGAATCTACGACACCAACTCGGAGCATGATGGCATTCCAACAGCGGACATCGGACCGGTCACGATCCAGCCCAACTCGCCCTTGCCGGCACAAATCCGGCTGCTGGTCGCACCGCCGTTCTTTGCGAGCGACTTGACCGGACTAGCAGACTTCAACTTCTCGCCTGACGATGCGATGCCTGCGGGCGCAAGGAGCTTTCGCTCGCTGAATGCGGCAGGCTGTGCCGGTGTGCGCTGTGCCATTGCCGTCACTCGCGACATCGGCAGTGCGAGCGCTTCGCCACGCGACAACATCGTTGTAGCCCAGGCCTACCGCCTTCAAGCTCCGGGGCAACAGGATGGCAGCGGGAACATCCACGCCGACGTCACGGCCACAATGGACAGCGCGGACTTTCGGTTCGGGGTGTTCACCGGTCGGCCGGCAATCGGACACGTAATGGCGGGTCAGAGCATCCAAGGAACGCTTTTGGCAAGTGGCGCTCCGATCGACGCCTTCGACGTTGAGTTGTTCAACGGAATTGGCAAGGTCTTGGCGGGGACGACCGCTCTGCGCACCGGCGGCGCGGTGTTCGGGATCACGGGCGATGTCAAGGCGGAGCGCGGAAGGATCGGGAGCATTCTCTGCAATGGGCCGATCGGAACGAGCGCGCGCAAGTCGCAGATTCGTGCGGGCAATGGGATCGATGAAGTTCGTGTTGCGTTGGTTGATCCGGGAACGGGGGTTGTGTCAGTCGCCGCGCCGTACGACATCTACGCCGACATCGCCGCGGACTTGGAATACCTGCCGACGCGTGGCGAGAACTCCGACGCGACCCTGAGAATGGTGCAAACCGATGGCGCGCTCACGGGGTCAATACGCGCGGGCAACATTCCGAACGGGGCGGGCACTCCGGCGGGAATCGTGGTCCGCGGCGTGGTCGATGCGCCCATCACCGTGAAGTACAACATGGGACATACGTCCATCATTGGGGCCTCTTTTACCCAGCCCATTTGGGTGGGCATTCAGGGAGGGGCAGACATCGTCGCAACGGATCGCGTGAATGGCACAATCCCGAGAGTAGAGATTGGATATGAGAGCACCATCCCCGACACATACTTCGGATTCGTTCGGGGCATGACCTCTATCCAGTGCGCTCCCATTCCACCCACTCTCAACTCCCCGAGCGATCCGAACTACACGTTCAGCCGCGACCACTTTGACGCGGACGATTGGATCATTCCCGACTCGAACAATCCGGATCGGTGTTTTGAGGCGGGAGCGGCGGACTCCCTTGTCCGGGCGAAGCACATTGGGGTGGCAAGGGTCCACACGATGAGCGGGTTCTACGGCGGCTTCCTCAAGCCGTACATTCCTCGCATAGAGGCAGAGACAATCGATTCCCTGGAAATCGGGGACCTTCGAGAAGGAATCGTGTGGTCGGGGCGACTGGAGTACTCGATGGGAGTGCTCGCCAACGATCCGTCAAATGACTACTCGAGCATCGGCATGATGACCGTAGGGATCGTCGGTCCCCATTCCGATGTGTGGTTCAAGGACTGCCTCGTCGCGAGGTTTACAGGAGACATCTATGGCGAGTTGCATTTGCCGGCACTCGCAGAGTCTGAGCGGATTGTGGTCAACGGGAGGTTGCTGAACTGGCCAAACTGTTCCGACCCGAACGATCCCGTGTATCCGCAGCCCTTGGGTTCGAGTATGTTCCCCTCGCCGCGGGGCGGACCGTGTGCGGAGCGTGGCGCGATCCGCATCCGTGACCCGTTGGGCCTCGCGGGCCAGATCATTCTGAACGCCGCAAATGCGCAGGCCGACCCGATGCCGACGCCCGAGAGTTTCTGGCAAGGTGACGTGATAGTGGGCTGGGGAACGCCCGCGACCAGTATCACGCTGAATCGAGACGCCTCGCAACCTTTCCGCGCGCCGATCTACTGGGCGACTCGCGCGATGCTTGGCGGTGGCGCGGTGGGCGTGGCGCCATTCCGCATGCACGAGTTTGACTGCGATCCGGTCAACAACTTCGGCATCGAGTACACGCAATGGGATGCCGTCACGGTCACCGACTCGCACTTCCTGGACAGTGGGACTCCGATTCCCATTCCGATCAAGATCACGTCGTACGGGCCTGTAGTGCCCGCGATCCGGGTGGGAACAACGCGGTTCCCCTGGCAGAGCGCTCATAGCAGCACCCTGGGTGCGATCGTGGTTCAGGGAGTGGACGAGCACAACCATTCACAGGTGATGGAGGTCACGAGCCTCTTCACGGTGGTGGCGCCGGGAACGAACGGGTTGGACTCACGCACGATCGGTTTGCGGCGGGCCGCGGCGGCGTCGCCCGCACCGGGGCTGTATCGTGTGTTGCCTCGGCACGTCGCGAGCGGGCTGATCGCCGGCGAGCCCGCGGTGGAGTGGCCAGTTCGGCTGGATGCCAACGGAGATCCCGACGGGGACGGCTCTCCTGCGTATTGGTTCCGTATTGCGCCCGACTGTGACGGGAATCACCTGAACGACCTGTGGGAGGCTCTCAACACTTCGGTTCCGGTGTGCCAATACACAGGCGACCCATGCCGCGCGGACTTCAACCGCGACGGGACCTTCGAGGTTCAGGACATTTTCGATTTCTTGAACGCGTGGTTCGCGGGGTGCATGGTCGTGGGCGTGACCCCGCCGAGCACATACAACTGTCCCCAGCCTGCAGACTTCAACGGCTCGGGTGCCTTGGAAGTGCAGGATATCTTTGACTTCTTGAACGCGTGGTTCGCCGGCCCATCGGTGTGCCACTAAGCCGACTCGTGCCCGCGGTTCCGCCCCGAGGCGAACCGCGGGCACGGACGAGCGGGCGCATGTCTACCGCATGACGGTGTCCATCTGCTTCTTCTCGGCCGCGGATGCGCCCTCGACGGGGATGTCCTTGAGCATGTTGTCGATGATGGCGTCGGTGGTGACCTGGTCGGCCTCGGCGTTGAAGTTTGTGAGGATGCGGTGGCGGAGGACGGGCTTGGCGACCTCGCGGACATGGTCCGGGGTGACGTGGTAGGAGCCGGTGAGGATGGCGCGGGCCTTGGCGGCGAGGATGAGGTACTCGCTGGCGCGGGGGCCGGCGCCCCAGCCGACGTAGGACTTGACGAGCTTCGGGCGATCGCCGGAGTCCATGGCCTCGCTCACGCGGGTGGCGCGGACGAGGCGGATGGCGTAGTTGATGACGTGGTCGGCGACGGGGCACTTGCGGACGAGGTCTTGCACGGCGATGATGTCGGCGGAGGTGAGGACGGCCTCGGGCGTGCCGCGGTTTCCGCTGGTGGTGCGCCGGACGATCTCGGACTCCTCGGCCGCGCTCGGGTAGGAGATGCGGATGTTGAACATGAAGCGGTCGAGCTGGGCCTCGGGGAGGGGGTAGGTGCCCTCCTGCTCGATGGGGTTCTGGGTGGCGAGGACGAAGAAGGGCTGGGGGAGTTTGTGCTGCATGCCGCCGACGGTGACCTGGTGCTCCTGCATGGCCTCGAGGAGCGCGGCCTGGGTCTTGGGGGGCGTGCGGTTGATCTCGTCGGCGAGGATGACGTTGGCGAAGATGGGGCCCTTGACGAAGCGGAGCTCGCGGACGCCGGTGGCCTTGTCCTCCTCGATGACCTCGGTGCCGGTGATGTCCGAGGGCATGAGGTCGGGGGTGAACTGGATGCGGGAGAAGCCGAGGGAGAGGGTCTTGGCGATGGTGGAGATCAGGAGCGTCTTGGCGAGGCCTGGGACGCCCTCGACGAGGGCGTGGCCGCGGCAGAACATGGCCATGAGCATCTGATCGACGACGGCGTCCTGGCCGACGATGACCTTGTGGATCTGCTCGCGGAGTTTGTCGTAGGCGCTGCGGACCTGGGCGACGGATTGCTGGGGGTCGGCCTGGGCGGCCTGGGGGGCGATGGAGGCGAGCGGATCGGGCATGGGAACTCCTTTTCGGATGCCGGGGGAGATGGTAGACGAATCGGCGATTGGGTTGGCGGTGGTGAGGGGAAGTGAAGACGGAGGGGACGGGGGACGGTCCTGAGACGATTGTGGGGTGTGTGGGCGCGGTGAACCAATGGCTACCGGGAACGGGAGTCGTAGTGGCAGGGGACTCGAAGAACCCGCCACGGAGTGTCGGGGTACCCGGGACCGGCCCGCCACGGAGTGTCGGGGTACCCGGCAGGGGTCCGGCGCGGGGCGGCGGGGTACCCAAAAGAGCGACCGCCCGGGGCTGGTGGTGCCCCGGGCGGCCGCGAAGAGGTGTTCGGAAAGGGGGAGGGCGGAGGGGGAGGTGGGAAGTTGAACCCCGGGGGGCCGGTGGCCAGCGGGGCGTCAGGAGCGGGCGTCGGTTTTCTCTTCGGCCTGTTTTTCACGCTGCTCCATGAGCTTGCGGAGCATGTCTTCCATGTTCTTCATGCGGTCGTCCATGCCGGGGCTTACGGCGCCCGGGGCGGGGCCCGGGCCGACGCGCTTGAGGAGTTGCTCGCGGAGGCGATCGGCGTCGAGGCGGGCGGCCTCGGCCTGGGCCCGCATCTGCTCGGCCATTTCCTGCATGCGGTGGGCGAAGTCGTTCATGCTCTGGCCGCCCGCGCCGGGGGTGTTGTTGAACCAGAGCGTCATGGGCTTGCCGTTCTTGCCTGGGGGGGTGGCGATGAAGGGCTGGACGTTGACGGCGCCGTTGCCGCCGGCCCAGGCCTTGGCCCACTTGTCGATGTCGGGGTCCAGGGCGCCGGAGAAGGCGGCGATGCCGGGGGTTCCGGAGGCGGCGGCGATGGCGTTGACCTTGGCCTTGTCGAGCTTGTTCTGGTCGTACTTTTCGGGGGAGACGGCGAGGGTCTTTTCCTGGCCGCGGTGGATGACCCGGAGCGAGACGGACTTTCCGGCCTCGGTGTCGCGGAGGGCGGAGCGGACGGCCTCGACGGGGGCGGGGGACTTGCCGTTGATGGCGACGATGATGTCGTAGGGCTCGAGGCCGGCGAGCGAGGCGGGGAGGCCGTCGTAGACGGCGCCGATCATGGTGGATTCGTTTTCCTTGAGGCCGAGGTGGCCGCGGAGGGAGGCATCGGGCTCGAGGAGTTGGACGCCGATCATGACGGGTGGCGCGGCGGGCTCGACGCGGCCGGTGTGATCGCGGGGGCCGGCGACCAGGGCGCGCGGGCCCGAGAAGAGCGAGCCGCGCGGCGAGGTGAGCGCGAAGACGTCGCCCGAGACCCCGGAGGCGGGGGTCTGGGTGGCGAAGAGAGTGTTGCCCTTCTCGTCCTTGATGCTCACGGCATCGCCTTCGAGGGCCACGCGGTCGGCGGGGACGGGCGTGCCGTCGATCTCGGCCGTGACGGCGCCGTCCTTGCCGTCGATCTTGTAGGTGTGTCCGTCCTGGGTGGAACTGATGGACCACACCGACGAGCTCGAGACGATGGTGTTGGAGGTGGCGTCGATGGGATCGGGCGGGGCGGCGGGGGCGCTCTGGACCCATTGGAACTGGGCGCCGGCCGCGCCGGCGAGGGCGAGGATGGAAAGGGCGGCGATGGTGGTGCGACGGATCATTGGAAAACTCCCTTCGAGAGCGGGCGTCCGGGCCCGCGGATGGCGCAGAAACGGGGACTCATTCGGCCCGGGTCGGCTGGTCGGGAACGCTGATGCGGACGGGAATGGGGCGGTTGGCCTCGTCCTTGGTGAAGCGGTAGAGGTCGTTGACCTGGGCGCGTTCGAGGATCTGTCTGACATAGACGACCTCGAAGCCGCGCCCCGTCGTGGCGGGGCGGGAATCGAGCAATACGGGCATTTCGGCGATAACGCGCCCGGACTGCCTGCCCTGGGTGCGATAGAGGGCGAGGGCATCGTCGGGGTTGTTGATGGGGAAGTAGTTGGCGGGGATGACGCTCGCGGTGTTGGAGGGGCCGGGCGAGTCCTGGATGTTGATGACGCCGAAGCGATTGCCCAGGAACGCGAGGGCGAGGGCGGCGGCGACGGCCCAGCCGCCCATGGAGCGGGCGCGGGCCCACGCGGGGGAGTGCGAGGCGTCCTGGCGCCAGCGGCCGCGCTGGAAGAGGGCGTCGGCGGCGTCGCGGCCGGGGAGATCGACGTGGTCGGCGGCGTGGAGGGCGACGCCGACGGCGAGGGAGAGCGAGTGCTGGTCGCGCTGGGCCTGGGCGAGGGACTTCCAGGCCTCGGGCGTGTGGGCGGCGAGGGCGTTGAAGGCGGTCCAGTCGTCGGCGCTCGCTTCGCCGCCGGCGATGCGGCTGACGAGGAGGTCGAGTTGCTCGGTGTGGTTTGGTGTCGTGGTCATGCGCGGCTGCTTTCGTGCTGGGAGTCGGAGGGGCCCGCTCGCCCACGCCCGGGGCTCTCGGGGCCGAGGCCGGCGGCGAGGGCTCGCTCGCGGAGCATCTTGCGGGCGCGGGCGATGCGGGTTTCGATGGTGGTGTCGGGGAGGCCCATGACGTCGCCGATCTGCTTGTAGGACATGTCGTGGATGCACTTGAGCAGGAGGGGCTCGCGGTAGCCGTCGGGGAGTTCGGCGGAGAGGTCCATGAGGCGGCGGCCTTCGCGCATGGCGGGAGAGGCGTGGTCGTGGGCGCGCTCGTCGGCGCGTGCGCCGGCGAAGCCGACGAGGCGGAACCAACCGGCCTTGCGGACGGTGCGCCGGCGGGCGCTGGTCTTGGCGATGCTCAGGGCGACGGCGCGCAGCCAGGGCTTGAAGGCGGCCTCCTCACGCAATCCCGAGATCTTCGCCACAACGGCCACGGCTACCTCCTGGAGCAAGTCGTCGAGTTCGGCGTCCCGGGGCATGTGGGCCAGGAGGACGGCCGCCACCCAGCGGCGGTGGCGGTTCCACAGTTCGCGCAGCGATTCCTCGTCGCCGCGGATCGCTTCGCGAACCAGGGATTGATCCCCGGTCCCTGCGCCGTCGGCGGTAGGTGCCGCGGGGGGGCCGGCCGGGTCGTTCACAATGCACCTCTTTCAAGAGACCAAGACGTGCGAGCGGGGAGAATCCGTCGGCGTCTTGCGGGTGGGTGGGTGTGTGCTTATCGGGTGTACCGGGCGGGGGAGCGTGGTGTTCGGTTCGTCAGGAGTGGGACGGTCGCGCCAGTGTGTCCCTGCCAGATGGCGAACGGGGCGTACGCTCAACGCCCGGGGGAGCCGGGAGCCGACATACGGGGCGGCGGGGATGGCGAAACCACGAGATGGCGCGAGACATCAACGACAAGCCCATGTCCATCGGCGAGCATCTGGAGGAGTTGCGCCTGCGGCTGGCGCTGGCGATCGGGGGCGTGGTGCCGATCTTCGTGGTGGGGCTGTGGTTCGGGCACGAACTGCTGTACATCCTGGCCAAGCCGCTCCTTCGCGCGATGGAGGACGAGGGCGTGGCGGGGGCGATGCAGGCGACGCAGGTGCTCGAGGGGTTTCTGACGTACCTGAAGATCGGGGCGGTGCTGGCGATCGTGGTGGGCGGGCCGTGGATCGTGTTCCAGTTGTGGAAGTTCATCGCGCCGGGGTTGTACTCGAAGGAGCGCCGGTTTTTCTACGTGCTGGCGCCGATGAGCGTGTTCTTCTCGGCGCTGGGCGTGGCGTTCATGTACTTCGTGATGCTGCCGTTTGCGCTGTTCTTCTTCGTGCACTTCAACAACACGCTGCTGCCGCGTCCGGCGACGCCGATAGTGCAGCTGGACCCCGGGGCGGCGCTGCCGACGATCCCGCAGGTCATGGGAGATCCCAAGGACGTGAAGGCCGGGCAGATGTGGCTGAACCTGGAGCGGCGGGCGGTGCGGGTGGCGATGGTGAATCCGAAGGCGAGGGGGGCGACGGAGGAGGAGCGGGCGAAACAGCCGCCGCTGGTGCTGAGCCTGCCGCTGCAGGCGGACTCGCAGGTCATCCAGCACTACAAGGTGGCGGAGTACGTCGGCCTGGTGCTGACGTTCGCGCTGGCGTTTGCCGTGGCGTTCCAGACGCCGATCGTGGTGCTGCTGCTGGGGTGGACGGGGCTGATCGATCGGAGGACGCTGTCGAAGTACCGCAAGTATGCGCTGCTCACGTGCACGCTCATCGCGGCGGCGATCACGCCGCCGGACTTCTGGAGCATGCTCTCGCTGATGGCGCCGATGTACGCGCTGTTCGAGGTGGGGCTGGTGCTGCTGTGGCTGTTGCCGGCCAAGCGGGTGGCGTCGGGGCGGTTTTTCTCGAAGGAGCCGACGAGCGCTGGGGGTGGGGGGGGGGAGGGGGGGGGAGGAAGGGGGAGGGGGGGGGGGGGAAGGGGGGAGGACGATTCGGCATGGGACCGGCCGCGAACGAGACCGATGTGGCGATGATGCGGCGGGCGCTGGAACTGGCGCGCGGGGCGGCGGCGATGGGAGAGATTCCCGTCGGGGCGGTGGTGTATGAGACGGCGACGGGGGCGGTGCTGGGTGAGGGGGCGAACCTGCGGCACACGCGGAAGGATCCGGCGGCGCACGCGGAACTGATCGCGATCCGCGCGGCGGCGGCGAGAGTCGGGGACTGGCGGCTCAACCACTGCACGCTGGTGGGGACGCTGGGGCCGTGCGCGATGTGCGCGGG
>CALMPG010000175.1 GCA_937871915.1 uncultured Phycisphaerales bacterium | reverse complement strand
GCGCGGGGGCCGGGGGGGTGCCGGGGGGGGGCGGGGGGGCCTCCTCGGCCAGGAAGCCCCCCGGGGGGGGGGGGGCCGCGGGGGGGGGGGGGGGGCCCGCGGCCCTTTTTGCGCCCCCCGCCGCGGCGACCGCCACGCCCGGGCGGGCGCTGATCTCCCTGGGCCTCGCGTTCCTCGCCTTCAGGCTCTGCGATATCGTGAAGGCCTGGCCGGCCCGCGGCTGGCAGCGATACCCCGGCGGATGGGGCATCCTGATCGACGACCTGGTGGCGGGGGTGCAGGCGCTGGTGATCGTGCAGGTGGCGGTGCGGGCGATGTGGGTGTGGTAGTGTTCGCGCAAAGGAGGGTGTCATGCTCGGATGCCTGATCGGATTGCTGGCGTTCTTCCTGCCGCGCGTGGCGATTCTCTTGTTGCTGCTCTTCGGCGACTGGATCATCGTCTGCTTCCGCGCCCTGACGAGCCCGCTCAACGGCCTGCTGCTCCCGGTCCTGGGCCTGCTCTTCGTGCCCTACACGCTGCTGGCGTACTGCCTGGCGTGGCACCAGAACGGCGGGATGATCAGCGGCATGTGGACGGTGCTGGTGGTGGTGGCGGTGCTGGTGGATTTCGGCGTCATCGGGCAGGGCGGCCGGTCGAGTCGCAAGTGGAAGAAGCGGGAGCAGCGGTAGTCCCCGCCCTTACAGCCTGCGGAGCAGGCGCCCGCCCCTAGGCCGGGGCGTAGGCCCCGGCCGAGTGAGGGCCGTTGATCCCAAGCCCGCGGAGCGGGCGACACCGATGCGCACGGACGCACATCCGGCCAACATGTGGCTTGTGTGGCCACGCACCCCCCGGTACACTCGCGCGCATGAGCGACACCTACTCCTACCTGCTCACGCATTTCATCTTTTCCACGAAGAACCGCACCCCGTCGATTCCCGATGCGATGCGCCCTCGCCTCCACGAATACGCCGGCGGCATTCTGCGCGGCCACGAGTGCGCCCTCCACGCCATCGGCGGCGTGGAGGACCACATGCATCTGCTCGTTCGGCGCCATCCCACGCGGGCCGAGGCCGAGGTCATGCGTCTTGTCAAGGCCAACACCTCCAAGTGGATCCACGAGACATTCCCCGAGCACGCCGCGTTCGAGTGGCAACGCGGATACGCGGCGTTCTCCGTGAGCAAGTCGGGCGAGGCGGAGGTGGTGAAGCTCGATACCGGGGCTGACGCCCCGGTCTAGGACCGGGCGCCTGCTCCGCAGGCTCAGTACCCCCCTAGCGTCGGCGGATGAGCGTTGCCGTTCCCATCCTGCTTCCCTCGCCGCGCTTCATTCGGCTCACCGGCGGCGCTGCTCGCCGTCCGGCATGGCTGGCCCGCGCGGCCGATGAAGCATGGGCACACCTGTGCGGCCACGATCCCCACGGCGGCGAAGGGGTTCGCCTCTCCGTCGATCTCGAGCACGACCTCCCCGGGCAGGGCTACCGCCTCCGCATCGAGCGCGGCGACGATGGGCTCGCCGAACTCTCCATCGGCATCGGCTCCCGCAAGGGCGAGCGCCACGCCCTGGCCACGCTCCGCCAACTCCTCTCCCAATGCCCCGCCGACCTGCCCTGCCTCGAGATCGAGGATTCTCCCGCGTTCGCCACCCGCGGCGTCATGCTCGACGTCTCGCGCGACAAGGTCCCGACCATGGCCCACCTCGAGGCCATCATCGACCTGCTCGCCTCGCTCAAGTTCAATCACCTCCAGCTCTACACCGAGCACACCTTCGCCTACACCGGCCACGAGGAGGTCTGGACAGACGCCTCCCCCATCACGCCCGCCGAGGCCCGCGAGCTCGACGCCTGCTGCGCCGCACGCGGCATCGAACTCGCCGCCAACCAGAACTGCTTCGGCCACCTCGCCTCCTGGCTCAAGCGCCCCGCCTACGCGCACCTGGCCGAGATCGAGGGGAACAACCCGTGGTGCTTCCACCAGTGGGAACGGCGCGGCCCGTTCTCGCTCTGCCCCGTCGAGCCGCGGGCCGAGGCGTTCGTGAACGACCTGCTCGGGCAGTTGCTCCCGTGCTTCCAATCGGGCCTCGTCAACATCGGATGCGATGAGACGTTCGATGTCGGGTGGGGGAGGTCCAAAGAAGAGGTGGAGCGGCGGGTCGAGCGCGGCGGGGGAGCGGGGGAGCAGGGGAGCAAGGGAGCGGATGCGGTGAAGGCCCGCGCTCGTGCGGAGTTGTACTTCGAGTTTGTCGCGAAGGTCGCCCGCGTCTGCGAACGGCACGGCAAGCGCCCGATGATGTGGGGCGATATCGCGCTGACGCACCCGGACATGCTCGACAGGCTGCCGCGCGACATGGTGGGGCTGGCGTGGTGGTACGAGCCGACCGACAGGTTCGCCCGCTGGGTCGAGACGATCCGCGGCGCGGGCCACGAGGCCTGGGTCTGCCCCGGCACATCCTCGTGGCGCACGTTCACGGGCCGCACCACCGAGCGCCGCGCCAACATCGCCGACGCGGCCGAGCAGGGAGCGAAGGCCGGCGCGACGGGCTTCCTCGTCTGCGACTGGGGCGACATGGGCCACCGCCAGCAGTGGCCCATCTCCCTGGCCGGTCTGGCCCACGCGGCCGAGGCGGCCTGGAACCCCGACCGGGCCCGTGACTTTGATGCACACGCGACCGGGATCCACGCGCTCTGCGATCCGAGCGGCCGGCTCGGCCCGTGGCTCGACGATCTCGGCAACTGCGACCTCGACATCCGTACCCACGCACGTGTGCTCAACGCCAGCGCGCTCTTCAACGACCTCCACCCGCCCGTCCCGGGGCAACTCAAGGCGGGAGACCACGAGGTTGGCGCGCCCACCGAAATGTGGCTCGCCGCAGGTGCGCGGCTGGATGCCCTCGCCACATCGCGACCGGCGATCGCCGACCCGCTCGTTCAGTCCGAACTCGACCACGCGATGGCCTGCGCCCGCTTCGCGGCCGACCACGCCGTGGCGATGCGGGACGAGGCGTTTCTGGCCGCGCACCGGAGCGACCTGCTGGCCCGCGTCGAGGCGATCCGGACCGAGCACGAGCGCCTCTGGCTGGTTCGAAATCGCCCCGGCGGGCTTGCCACCGCGACCCGGCACTACGACCGGGTGATCGCCGCGCTCCGGGCGTCCTTGTAGTTGTCGGGTGGCACTGGCGGCTTGTCCGCCAGTGGTGAGCACCCAGAACGCAAGACACCGGCGGACGAGCCGCCGGTGCCACCCCGTTTGCACCCCGGTTTGCGTACAATCGCCCCACGAAATCGCCCGCATGAGCACCAACAGCCACGCCAACCGAGGAGCCGCCGACACCGGCGCCGGGGTCATCGACCCAGTCGCGCCGAGCGTGGCGGGGGGTCCGCTCCCCGTGGCTTTGGAGATCGACCCCGCCCGTCCGGGCAAACTCCGCCCGATCGCCCCCGCCGCGCCCCCGCACACCCGCGTGCAGGTCATCCTCCCGTTCTACAACGAGGCCGGCCTGATTCGCCACACCTTCGAGGAGGTTGAGGCGTTCGCCCTCGCCCACCCCGAGTACGCCTTTCTGTTCGTGGACGACGGCTCCTCCGACGACACCGCCGACACGCTCCGCCTGCTCATCAGCGAGTCCGACATTCCCGAGAGTCGCCTGCGCCTGATCTCCTACGCCCCCAACCGCGGCAAGGGCCAGGCCGTCAAGGCCGGCGTCGAGGGGGCGACCGCCGACTTGGTCCTCTTCACCGACGGCGACCTTGCGTATTCGATGGACCACCTGCCCAAGCTCGCCGCCGCGCTTGAGCAGGCGGATGTGGTCATCGGCAGCCGCTCCCTCGTCCACCGCAGCGAGCGCAACACCACGACCATGCGCCGAATCATGGGGTGGACGTTCAACAAGTGCGCCCGCGCCATCCTCGGCCTGCCCTACACCGACACGCAGGCGGGGCTGAAGGGCTTCCGCCTCGACGCGGCCCGCGCCATCTTCGCCCGCCAGCGCCTCGGCGGCTTCGCCTTCGATGTGGAACTCGTCTACCTCGCCAAGCGCCTGGGCTACCGCATCGGCGAGATCCCGGCGTATGTCAGCGAGGCCCACAGTTACAAGGTCTCCAAGGTGAATCTCATCAAGGACCCCCTCCGGATGTTCGGGGCCCTGGTGGATGTGCGCTGCAACGCGATCCTGGGGCGCTATGGCCGCCGCTGACACGCCGCTGGCGTGCCTGAGCTTCGACGTCGAGCCCTTCGACATCCCCGTCGAGTACGGGAGGGCGATCGACGTCGAGAAGCAATACGACATCGGCAGCGCAGGGCTGATCCGCGTCCTCGATCTGCTCGACGCCGAGCGGGCCCGGGCCACGTTCTTCATCACCGCCGAGTTCGCGCTCCGGTTTCCCGCGATGGTCCGCCGCATCGCCGAGAGCCCCCTCGGCCACGAGATCGCCTCGCACGGCTACACCCACGGCGACCTCGAGCCGGGACACCTGTTGCTCTCCCGTACGACGCTCGAAGGAATCGGCCGCACGAGCGTCACCGGCTTCCGGCGGGCCCGCATGGCCCCGACCGACGCCGCCCAGATCGCCGCGGCCGGCTACACCTACAACGCCGGCGAGAACCCCATCTGGCTCCCCGGCCGCTACAACCACTTCTTCGCGCCGCGCCGGCCCCGGATCGAGAACACCGCGAGCGGCTCACTCGTGCAGATCCCCGCATCGGCCACGCCCCTGCTCCGCGTGCCCCTCTTCTGGCTGGCGTTCAAGAACCTCCCCATGCCCCTCATTCGCGCGGCCAGCCGGCGCGTGCTGCACGCCGACCGCTCGCTCAATACCTACTTCCACCCGTGGGAGTTCATGGAGATCCAGGGCTTCGGCCTCCCCGCCGTGGTCCGCCGCATCGACGGCCGCCCCCTGCTGGACCGATTGGCCGCGTATCTCCGCTGGCTCGCATCGCGGGCCGAACTGGCGACGTATAACACGCTGGCGGCGCGGGCGGCGGCGGAGGCGAAGGCATGACACTCGCGGTGCGAGCGATGCTGGCGGCGGGCGCGATGCTGCTCGCGGCGCTCCACGCCCTCGCGGGCGTGCCCAGCCTGATCGCGGGCCTGCACCGCGGGGACGAGCTCCGCTACATCTACACGCTCACCACCGACGAGACCATCGCCCTCTCCGGCACATCCGGCCCCGACGCCGTCCCCATGCGGGCCGTCTCGAAGCAGACCGTCGGCGTGGTCTTCCGCGTCACGGCCGATACCACGGCCACCAACATCGTCGAGGCGACCTTCGAGACCGTGCGCATCTCGATGGAAGCCGAGGGGATGAAGTTCGAGGTAGATGTGAACGCCCGCGCGCCGGATGAGTGGGCGTCCGCCGCCGCCCGCGATGCGTACGGATGGTTCCGCCCGCTCGTCGGGGCCACACTCACGCTCAACATCGCCCCCGGGAGCGGCGAGATCACGACCGTGCGGGGCGGCGACGAGACCCTCAAGGCCGCCGGCGCCGGGTCGGGCCACCTGCGCCGGTATCTCGACGCCGACCTGTTCCGGGCCGCCTTCGGTCCGGTCTTCCAACTCAAGAGCAACAGCGTCATGCCCCCGCCCGGGGAGAAGTGGTACATCAAGGCCCACGTCTACGCCTGCGGGGCCAAGGCCCCGGTCTGGGAAACGCGCCGCGTCGAACTCGTCGAGGGGGACGTGGCGAACATCAAGGCGCTCACCCGCGCCAGCGCCAAGCCCGAGGAGGGCGCGAAGTCCAGCGTTTTCTTCCGCGCCGTGGACACCTCGGCGGACCTCTGGTGGGACACGGTTCGCGGTCGGCTCACCAAAGCGAAGGGAACCGCCACGATCGCGACTCGCTTCGATCGTCTGGCCGGCGCGGCGGGGGCCGCCGGGGCTGTGCTTCAAGACTCCGACCTCCTCTGCACCTGGACCCTGGAGATGACCGAGCCCGCCAAGCCCGCGCCGCATCCGACGCCCGCCCCCGCGGAATCAACCATTCCGAGCACGCCAAACGCCGAACCGGCGAAGGGGCCGTGAATGCCGGACACGGCGCGCCTGGTGGTCGGGTGCATGACCGGCACGAGCATCGATGCGCTCGACGTCGCGATCGTGCGCCTCCGCGGCACGGGGCTGGGAATGGCCGCGGAGTTCGTGCGCGGGCATTCGGTGGAACTCGGGGCCCTCGGGCCGCGCCTGCGGGCGTTGGCGGACCAACACGCGACGACGGCCGGCGAGATCGCAGGCCTGTCGCGCGAGTTCGCGCTGCTCCACGCATCGGCGATCCGCGAGACGCTGGGTGGCCCCCCGGGTGGCCCCCCGCTCCGCGGCGGTTTCCCCGATCTGGTCTGCGTCCACGGCCAGACCATCTTCCACGCCCCGCCGGTGAGTTGGCAGATGTTCAACGGCGCAGCGCTCGCGCACGAACTCGGCACGCCCGTGGTCTTCGACCTGCGCGCCGCCGACCTCGCCTCGGGCGGCCAGGGCGCGCCGATCACGCCGCTGGCGGACTGGGTGTTCTTTCGATCCTCACAGCCCCGGGCGATCGTGAACCTCGGTGGTTTCTGCAACGCCACGCTCCTTCCCGCCGACGACGGCTCGCCGGCCGCGGCACAGATCGACCGCATCGAGGGCTTCGACGTCTGCGCGTGCAACCACGTGCTCGACCGCATCGCCCGCGAGACGATGGGCACGCCCTTCGACGCGGACGGGGCCCGGGCTATCGCCGGAACCGCGAGCGCCGAAGCGGTGGGGGAGTTGCGCGACGCCCTCGCCTCCCAGTCCCGCGCCGGGCGCTCCCTCGGCACGGGCGATGAGACCGGCCGATGGGTGGACCGCTGGAAGGCGACGCTCCCGCCCAACGATCTGGCCGCCAGCGCATGCGCGGCCATCGGCTCCGCGATCGCCGCGCGAATCTCCGGCGCATCGGGCGCCCTCATCGCCGGAGGCGGCGCACGAAACCGCGCCCTCACGAACGCCATCGCCGCCACCTTCCGCGGCCCCGTCGAATCCACCGCCGCCACGGGCCTCCCCATCGAGTTCCGCGAGGCCGCGGCCATGGGCGTGCTGGGCGCGCTGTGCGCCGACGGCGTGCCCATCACCCTGCCGCGGGTGACGGGTGTGAAGCCCCCTGCGCCCGTGGCGGGGGTCTGGGCGGGGATCGCGCCCTCGCAGTCCCGGCCCTAAAATCGCCCATGCCGGAACCCTCCGACATCCCCTCGCCCCTCGCGGCGACCTCCGCCGAGTACGCCGCGGCGTGCCAGCGCGCCGGCGTCAAGGGGAGCCAGGTCGGGGCCATCGACCGCTACCGCCGCCTCTACCGCGAGGGACTCACCGAGCAGCCCGGTCTGAGCCTTTCCCCGGCCCGCCCCACGCGCATCCACGAGTCCGAAAGCCACGAGGGCATCGTCCGCAAGTTCACCCTTCCCCTCGGCCCGGCCCGCGCAGGCGTGTACGACAAGGGTGCGCCCGGCGTCTCGCTCGAGACCGAGTCGGTCATCATCCCCATGATCGGCAAGAAGCGCATCCGCACGCACACCCTCTGCGTCTCCAGCCAGATCGGCTGCGCCATGGGGTGCACCTTCTGCCAGACCGCCCAGATGGGCCTGGTGCGCAACCTCACCGCCGAGGAGATCGTCGCGCAGTGGTACGCCGCACGCTGGTTTGTGCCCGGATACGACGAGGGCGAGACGACGGTATGGCGGGGCGAGGAGGTCACGACGTCGGCGTCACCTGCTCGTGCTCAGACCCACGGCTGCCCCACCATCCGCAACATGGTCTTCATGGGCATGGGCGAGCCGATGGACAACCTCGACGCCGTCGTCGCCGCCGTGGCCATCCTCACCGATCGCAACGGCCCGAACCTTCCCATGAGCAAGATCACGATCTCCACCGTCGGGCGCGTGGACGGGATCATGCGCCTCGCGGAGCGGGTCCGCCAGCCCGGGTGGCACCGCCTCGGCCTGGCGATCTCGCTCAACGCCCCGACCGACGAGGTCCGCGCCGGGATCATGCCCATCAACCGGCGTTTCTCCATGGGTGAGCTCCGCACCGCACTCGAGGCCTGGCCCATCTACAGCGCCAAGCTCTGCCTCGAATACGTCCTGATTCCCGGCGTGAACGACGCCCCCGAGCACGCCCTGCTTCTGGGCGACTACGTGCTCGGCCGCGCCGAGTACGCCGGCCGCCCGCCCCTCCCCGGCCTGGTGAACCTGATCCCCTACAACCCGCGCGAGGGCTCGCCCTGGCCCGCGCCGACCGAGACGGCCGCCGACGAGTTCCTCGCCCGCCTCACTCGGACCGGCGTGTACGCCAAGCGCCGGCGCACCAAGGGGCGCGACCAGATGGCCGCCTGCGGACAACTCGGCAACCTCGAACACCGCCGCCGCCGGGTGGGTCTGACCGTCTCGGGCGCCTGACTGAGGCATGGGCGCCAGCCCATGCACAGAGTCGTCATGCCTCCCCGCACCGATGCTCACCCGACGCCCTCCCCGCCGCCGCGACATTCGCCCGCAGGTGCTCCGGATTCATCGTCCCGACCACCAGGCTCGACACGCCCGCCCGTCCGAGCGTGAAGCGCATCGCCGCCTCAATCGGATCGCTCGTCGCGGCCCGGATCTCCGGTGGCATCTTGTGAAACAAGTCGCCCACGTGCCCGCTCGCCAGCCCCTTCTTGATGAGCACGCCCACGCCCCGGTGCATGGCCGCGTCGATGACGACCGACTGGGCCCGGTCGGCCGGGCCATAGGCCACCATCACCACATCGCACGCGGCCTCCGAGCGCGTCGCCAGCAGCCCCCCGTCAACCGTCTTCGTGCTCGCGCCGATCGCCCGAACCAGCCCCCGGGCCTTGAGGTCGCGGAGCGCATCGAGCGCCCCCGACTGCGCCAGCACCCACTCGTCGTTCCCGTCGGAGTGCAGCAGCACCACGTCGAGCGTGTCGATCCGCAGTCGCCTCAGGCTCCGCTCCACGCTCATCCGGACATGCTCGGGCGAGAAATCGAACCGCGACTCCCCCGTGGCCGTGTCGAACTCCTCGCCGACCTTGGTGGACACAACCCACCGATCCCGCCCGCCCAGCCATCCCCGCGCCCCCATGATCGCCCCGAGCCGCTCCTCGCTCGTCCCATACGCCGGCGCGGTGTCGAGGAGCGTGATGCCCAGTTCCGCGGCGGTGCGAAGCAGCATCGCCGCCTGTTCATCCGTGGGGAGCGCGAACGTCCCGCCGGGATACTTCACCCCCGTGTTCCGCCCGAGTTTCACGGTGCCCAGACCGAGCGCCGAGACTCCAAGCCCGGTCCTGCCCAAGGGTCTCAACTCCATGCGACCCCCTTCCGTTCCCAAGGAAGCGCGGCCGGTTCGGGCCGATCGAATCCATCCAATGCCCCCGGCGGAACCTGCGCACCCGAACCAACCCCGCCGCCCCGCACCGCCTCAAGCACCCGCGCCGCCAGCAGCGGCGCAAACGCGAGTTTCGTGGGATAGGTCAGCAGCACGCGCCCCCCCGCCGCGTGCACCAGCGGCTCATCCGGGCGCTGGTTGCGCTTCGGCCCGACCACGCCCTCGGCCCGATCCACCCGGAACGCAGCCCATCGCGTGCCGGTCAGGTCGATCCACGGAAGGCACGCCGCGACCTCCGCTCTCGCCGCGCCGATCTGGGCCGGGCCGTCGCGCTGCGTGCCGGTCTCGGCGATGTCGCCGCCGATGTACCACACGCTCTCACCCGTAGCGTCCGCCTGCGTGGTGACGGTGATGCGCGGCTTGTCGGAGAGCCCGAGGCAATGGCCGAAGAGCGCGGGAAGGCGGCCCCGGGCCATGACCATGTGCAGCGGGCGGAGTTGCTGCCCGACCTCCTCGGGCGCCTCGCCCGTGGAGGACAGGCCGCACGCATCCAGCAGCCCCGCGTTGCCCTCGCCCGCCGCGAGGACAATCCATCGGGGCGTCATGGCGACCGATCCCGCGCGCCCATCGAGCGTGACGCGCGCCCCCGTCGGCCCGCCCCGCTCGATCCGCACCCGCTCGCGCTCGCACCGCACCATCGCATCCGAAGCATGCCCGGCCAGCGCGTGAACCACCGACCTGGGTTCGAGCACGCGCTCCTCAACGGTGTACACATCCACGCCGCGCGGCGCACCCGCGAAGCACGCCGGACGCTCGCCCGCATCCAGAGACCGCACCTCCGTGCGGATGGCGCGGCTTGCCGCCACGCCCACCAGCCGCGAGCCGATCCCCGCCGAGGTCCACAGATACTGCCGCTCGCTGAGCACCCGGGCGGCCCGCAGGTCGATCTCGCCGCGCCCGTGCAGGCAATCGTCCCAGATCGCGGGCATCCCGGCGATCGCCGCGCTCGCCCGCGAGGCCTGGCCGGTCAGGGCGTACTTGACGCCCCCATGGATGATCCCCTGGCTTGCGACCGTCTGCCCGGACCCGAGCGCCTCCCGCTCGACGAGCACGCACGAGTATCCCTCGCGCCGCAGGCGCACCAGCGTCCACAACCCGGCGATGCCGCCGCCGAAGATCAGCACATCGATGGAGAGTTCACGAGCGGACACTGGGCCAAGTCTAGCGAACAGGGCCACGCACACCGGGCGGCCCGCCCGGGCGCGAGTCGAGCGTTCCCTATCCTTCGTTCGTGAACGAGTCCGACCTCCACCGCCGCATCTTCGCCCGCTCGGCCGATCTCGCCGCGGCCTTCCCCGGCGTCGTCGTCGGCCCCGGCGACGATTGTGCCGTGGTGAAGTCCGCCTCGGGCGACGTCCTGCTGCTGAAGGTTGATCAGGTCGTCGAGGGTCGCCACTTCCGACCCGACACACCCATCGATCTCATCGCCCGCAAGGCCGTCGCCCGGACTGTTTCGGACATCGCGGCCATGGGCGGTGTGCCGCGCTGGGGCATGGCCTCGGGCGTGCTGCCCCCGGGATACCCGCACGCCGACGAACTCTGTGCGCGCCTGGCCCACTGGGGCCGCCACTGGGGCGCGCCGATGGTGGGCGGAGACATCGCCACCGGACCCGAAGGCTGCCCGCTCTCTCTGAGCGTCTCGCTCGTCGGCGTTCCCCACACGCCGCGCGGCCCCGTCCTCCGATCTGCGGCTATGCCCGGCGACGAGGTATGGGTCACGGGCGCCATCGGCGGCTCGCTCGCCGTCGACGGTTCCGGCACGCACCTCACCTTCGAGCCGCGCCTGAGCGAAGGCCGCTGGCTCTGCGACACGCTCGGCCCCGACCTCCACGCCATGATCGACATCTCCGACGGCCTCGGGCGCGACGCCGGTCGAGTCGCCGCGGCCTCGGGCCTGCGGGTGGTGATCGAAGGAGCGCGGGTGCCATTGCGCGACGGCACGAGCGACATTTCCCGGGCCGCGGCCGACGGCGAGGACTACGAACTCCTCTTCTGCATCGCTCCCGGGACGATGACCAAGGCGATGGTCGGCGGTGCCGCCATGACGAGAATCGGTCGCGTCGAGCCGGGAACCGGCTGCGCGCTCGTATTGGCGAGTGGTGAGCACCTCGACGCGGCCACGATGGGCTGGGATCACTGACCAGGGAGCCCAGGCTTCCCAGCCCGTGCCATCGGCCCGTCGCCGACCTCCGCATGGGCCGCGCCCACATGCCCCCCAACAATCCCCCGTGCCCCACCTGACGTTCCGAACATCCAGCGAGGACGAGACCGTGACTCTGGGCACGGCCCTCGGCCGGCTTCTGCGCCCCGGCGATGTCCTCGGGCTCGACGGCGAACTCGGCGCGGGCAAGACCCGCCTCGTGCGCGGCATCGCCGAGGGCCTCGGCCTCGACCCGTCGCAGGTCTCCAGCCCGACCTACGTGCTCATCCACGAGTACACCCGCCCGAGCGGCGCATCGGGAACCACGGCCCGGTCGGGCAGGTTTGTCGAAGCCCCCCTGTTCCACGTGGACGCCTACCGCCTCTCCGGACCCGAGGAACTCGACTCCCTCGGCTGGGAGCGCATGATCGACGCCTTCGGCGTGGTCGTCATCGAGTGGGCCGAGCGAATCGCCGGCGCGCTGACGCAGGAACCGTCCTTCGCCCGCCTGCGGATACAGGCGGAGGGCGAAACGTCGCGCCGCCTTGATCTGGTGGCCCCCGGGGGGTGGAGCCGCCGGGCCCAGTGGCGAGGGCTGGCGATGCTCTCGGATCGCGAGCCCGAGGGCCGGGGCAGCGGAACGCTCCCCGCGGGCTGGGCCCAGTGCCCCGTGACGGGCGAGGCCGTCCCCCCGGACGCCCCGGCGTTCCCCTTCGCCAACGATCGTGCCCGCATGGCCGATCTCGGACGCTGGCTCTCGGGGGCGTACACCGTGTCGCGGGAACTCACCGAGACCGACTTCGACGATCCCGACGCCGCGACCGCCTGAAATCGGCGAGGCCCATCCGACATCCACCATCCCACGCACCACATTCCCGATAGACTCGGAGACCTATGAGAATGCAACCCAGTCCCGAATCCGCGGTCCGCTCGGCGCGCCGCCTGTTGAGCGTCCTCCGCTGGGCCGCCATGGCGGCCATCGCCTGCGTCGTGCTCTTCGTCTCGGCCCGCGCCATGGCCCAGGGCGGCGCGCCCGCGACCGGCGCCCCGGCCGAGACGCAGAAATCCCTGATGTCCCTGTTCTGGGAGTCGCGCGACCTCTTCACCGTCCTGCTGGTGATCGGCTCCCTCGCCGCGTGGACGATCATCATCGTCAGCATCATCGAGATCCGCAAATCGCGCATCGCTCCCGAGGAGCCCGCCCGCATCATCGACCAGCTCTGCCGCGGCGAGCGCCCCGAGCGCTGGGCCGAGCTCCGCCAGTTCGTCAGCGAGGACGACGCCATGGTCTGCCGGATCGTCCGGGCCGCGGTGAGCACCCCCACCAGCGACCGCAACGCCATGCGCGAGGCCGCCGAGCTCGCCGCCAGCGAAGAGTCCGCCAGGTGGTTCCGCAAGATCGAGCCCCTCAACGTCATCGGCAACATGGGGCCGCTGCTGGGCCTGGCCGGAACCGTCTGGGGCATGATCATCGCCTTCGCCGCCCTCAGCGCCGCCGGCGGCCAGGCCACCCCCGCCAGCCTCTCGCTGGGCATCTCCAAGGCCCTCTTCCACACGCTCCTTGGCCTCATGCTCGCCGTGCCCTGCCTGCTGGTCTTCGGCTTCTTCCGGCAGGTCGTGGACAAGCACTGCACCCGCGTCATGGTCGAGTCGGCCGACCTGGTCGAACTCCTCCCCGCCGACGCCCGCGTCCGCCTGGGCGTTCCACAAACAACCGGCGGCAACGGCGCCCGCCCCGGTGCCGCCCCACAACCCCAGCCCCGTCCCGTTCCCGCCCAGCGTTAAAGGTCCACCACCGAGAGCACCGAGAACACCGAGGAGCGTTCCGGTCGAAGGCGAATGCTTGGGATCTCTCGGTGCCCTCGGTGCTCTCTGTGGCAGATGTACTCGGTCATGCGTCTCCGACGATCACTCACATCCCCCCCCGCCATCGAGGCCGTCAACGCCACGCCGCTCATCGACGTGGTGATGTGCCTGATTCTGTTCTTCCTCATCGTCGGCAAACTCTCCTCCGAGGCCGGGCCGATGGTTCGTCTGCCGCAGACCGGCGTCGGCCAGGAAGAACAGTCCTCCTCGATCATGATCGTCACCGTCTCCCGCGCCGCCGCCGAGGCCCCCAAGAACGCCTGGACCGGCTACGGCATCGCCGTCTACTCCGAGGGTGAGGAACTCGCCAATCCCAAGGCCCTCGAGGCCGCCGTGCGCGGCAAACTCGGCATCAACAGCGCGGCCAGCGTGCAGGTCCGCGCCGACCGCTCCCTCCCCTGGGGCTCGATCGACCCCGTGCTGCGTGCCGCCGGTCAGGGCGGGGCCAAGAGCGTCCGCCTCGCGACGGAGCGCCTGCCATGAGCACGATCCCCGGCATGCCCGACTCCTTCGGCGAGGCCGCGCCGGCCCCCGCCGATTCGGCGCGCCGATCCGTCAAGCACTTCCGCCGGCGCAACGCCCTGCACGCGTACTCGCTCCACTTCGGCCCGAACATGACCCCGATGGTGGACGTGGTCATGGTCATCCTCATCTTCTTCATGGCCTTCGCCGCGTTCATGGGCAACGAGTGGTTCCTGCGGGCCGCGATCCCGTTCCAGTCCGGGCGCGGCACCGACCCGAGCAAGCGCAACGACCCCCTCGCCCCGCCCCCGACGCGTCTCCCCGTCGCCCTCGACGCCGACGATCAGGGGCACACGGTCGTGAGTTTCCTGCGATTCTCCCGCGTCTCGATGGCCGAGTTCGAGCAGCGCCTGGGCGAGTTCCCCCGCAGCGAGGCCACCCGCAACATCGAGGTGCTCCTCATGCCCACGGCCAGGGTGCCCTACGCGGACGTCGTCCGGGCCCACGCGGCCTGCGACGCGGTGGGGATCTACAAGGTCGGCTACGGGGTCGCGGGCGGGCCGATCGCGCCGACGCCGGTGCCGTGACAGACCGACGCGGCGCGTGTCAGGTGAACGGATTGACGAGCGTGACGCCCTCGATCGTGGGCCGCCCCTGCATGTCCTCGGTGTACAGGCGCGTCACGCCTGCGTCGGCGCACGCCGCGATCAGCAACGCATCCCAGATCGACATCTGATAGCGTGTGTGAATGTGAAGCGAGCGCTCGAGCGTCGACAACTGCGGCATGGAGACCGGGAAGCACGTTCTCAGCCCGACAACAGCCTCCGCGTAGTCGCCCGTGAATCGCCCGGTATTCGCCAACGTCCGCAGCACGGCGGCCACCTCGCACGCGACCTGCCATGGGATCACCGTGTCGTCTTCCGAGAGCGTCTCGATCAACTCCTCGGCCAGCCTCTGCTTCACCGGCTCCGCGACATCGATCGAATACACAAGCACGTTGGTGTCAACCGCGTTCATGCATCTCATCCCGGGTCAGTCGCCGCCCGCCCGAGTTGAGGACGCCCGAGGCGGCGATTCGCCGGATGGTCTCGAGGGCGCGACGGCGAGCCGCGGACATGGTGGAACGGCCGGGGCCCGCAACCTCGCGAATGTGCGCGATTCCGCGCCCACCCTCGGGAAAGTCCACAGGTCCCTCGGGGCGGAGCACGCCGTTCTCGTACACAAAGGGAATGTCCTGCTCGCGGTCCATGGTCCAAGTATATCGACGAAGCCGGGCCGGTTCTGCCGCGGCTACTTCGATCGGGCGTAGATCACCATCCGATGCCCCTCGGCAACCAGCCCGCGCTCCCGGCAGATGCGCTCGCGAATCTGCACCAGTTCCGGCAGGTCGATCGGCGTGATCTCGCGCGTGTCCACGTTCACCAGGAGCCCCGAGGCGCTCCGCCCGTACGCGAGTTGGTAGTGGGCTGTCTCCGCGTCGAAGAGCACCTGCTGGATGATCCCCGCCTCGGCGAGGAGTTTGATCGTCCGGTAGATCGTCGCCTTCGACACGCGAAAGCCCGCCTTGCGCATCGCCGAAAGCAACTCATCGGCCTGGAAC
>CALMPG010000174.1 GCA_937871915.1 uncultured Phycisphaerales bacterium | reverse complement strand
CCCCCCCCTCCCCCCCCCCCCCCCCCCCCTGGGGGCCCCCGGCCCGCTGCGAACCCTCCGCCCCCCCCGCCCCCCGCCTCTACGTCACCGGCCTCGAAACCGCCTACACCATCGCCCTCCTTCCCCCCCCGGGTACCCCGACACTCCGTGGCGGGTCCTCCCCTTCCTCCCTCTCCCTCCCCCTCCTCCACCAACCCCCCGCCAACCCCGGCTGCCCCTTCCAATCCAACAACCCCTCCACCGTCCCCCCCATCAAACCCCTCGGCTGCCGCCTCTACTTCTGCGACGCCTCCGCCCAGCAATGGCAGCACGACCTCTCCGAACGCCTCCTCTCCAACATCCGCGCCCTCCACGACACCCACCACATCGAATACCGCTACGGCGAATGGCGCGCCATGCTCGCCCGCTTCGCCCATTGACAATCCCCCGGCCTCTCCAGTAATCTCCGCGCCATGGCCTCACGACGCTGGCTCGACTGGGACATTCTCGGCAAAATCGGCGGCGGACTCGCGCTCATCGGCGTCTCCACAGCCCTCCTTCTCTTCGCCGGCCGCGTCTGGTTCTGGGGATGGGGCATCGGCGCCATCCTCTTCTTCTGGGGCCTCCTCTCCATCGGCGACATCAAGAGCGACTGGGAGTAGGGCGCCGCGGACCCGGGCCGTATCATCGAGGCCCATCCAAGGAACCCGCCCATGTCCGAAGCCCCATCCCAGCCCCCCAACTCCGGCGTCAAGTCCATGGACGCCATCATGGCCCTCTGCAAACGGCGCGGCTTCATCTACCAGGCCTCCGAGATCTACGGCGGCATCAACGGCTTCTGGGACTACGGCCCCCTGGGCGCCCAGATGAAGAAGAACCTCCGCGACGCGTGGTGGGAGGACATCATCATGCTCCCCTGCGGCGGCGCCAAGGGCCCCGACGGCGAGCCCGTGAGCATCGTCCCCCTCGAAACCTGCATCATCCAGCACCCCAAGGTCTGGGAGGCCAGCGGCCACCTGAGCGGCTTCAGCGATCCCATGGTCGACTGCCGCGAAACCAAGGCCCGCTATCGCTACGACCACGTGCAGGTCTTCGTCCCCGCCGGCGGCGCGCCCACCGAGAAGCCGTCCTTCGCCTACATCAGCGACACGCCCAGCGAAGCCAAGCAGCGCAAGAAGGCCGAGAAGACCCTCGGCGCCGTGAAGTCCGTGCTCCTCATGGAGATTCCCACCGACCAGTGGTCCCGCATCGTCGCGCCCGACGCCGAGAAGGTCGGCACGCTCACCGAGCCCAAGCAGTTCAACCTCATGTTCAAGACCTACGTCGGCGCCACCGCGAGCGAGGACGACGTCGCCTACCTCCGCCCCGAGACCGCCCAGGGTATCTTCGTCCAGTTCAAAAACGTCGTCGACACCACCCGCGTCAAGGTCCCCTTCGGCATCGGCAACATCGGCAAGTCCTTCCGCAACGAGGTCACCCCCCGCAACTTCACCTTCCGCTCCCGCGAGTTCGAGCAGATGGAGCTCGAGTTCTTCTGCCACGCCGACCAGGCCCGCGAGTGGTACGCCTTCTGGAAGAAGCAGCGCATGGAGTGGTGGCGGTCCCTCGGCCTCGCCGGCGACAACCTCCGCCTCCGCGACCACCAGACCGACGAGCTCGCCCACTACGCCAAGGCCGGCGCGGGCGTCTGCGACATCGAGTACCGCTTCCCCTTCACGGCCCCCGGCTTCGGCGAGCTCGAGGGCGTCGCCCACCGCGGCAACTTCGACCTCACCCAGCACGAGAAGCACTCGCGCATCAAAATGCAGTTCCACGACAAGGACCGCGGCGAGCTCCTCCCCAACGGCCAGCGCAAGGGCGAGTGGTACACCCCCGACTGCATCGAGCCCGCCGCCGGCCTCGACCGCGGCGTCCTCGCCCTCATCTGCGAGGCCTACACCGTCGATCCCGCCCGCCCCTCCCCCGAGTTCATGAAGTTCCACCCCCGAATCGCCCCCATCAAGGCCGCGGTCTATCCGCTCAGGAACAAGGACGGCCTCCCCGAGATCGCCGAGAAACTCCACGCCGACCTCCAGAAGAAGTACGGCCGCCTCGGCGCCATCGAGTACGAGGCCAAGCAGAACATCGGCAAGCGCTACGCCCGCATGGACGAGGCCGGCTGCCCCTTCTGCTTCACCATCGACGCCGACACCCCCACCGCCGGCACCGTCACCGTCCGCGACCGCGACACCGGCAACCAGGAACGCATCGGCATCGACAAGGTCGTCGCGTTCCTCGGCGAGAAACTGGGCGTGTAATCTACGAGCCCTTCGCGCCAGCGAAGGCCGCCCGCTGCACCGCGCGCGGTTTGAGCCGCGCTCCCGGACCTATGATTGACCCGTATGGACGATCGACGCTCCATCTCGATTGACGGCCACATCGCCGAGGGGGGGTTCACACCCCGCACGGAGGCTCGCTACAACGGCCTGCGCATGAGCGCAACCGAGTTCGAAACGCTTCCAGACGATGGCGCCAAGTATGAACTCATCGACGGAGTCGTGGTCATGTCGCCCAGCGCAAGTTTCCGCCACCAGAGTATTGCCGGTGAGATAGGGCGCCAGATCGCCAACTATCTCGGCAAACACCCGATCGGCGAAGTCGTTCAGGAGGTTGATGTCATCCTTGACGCGATCCGCGTCTATCGCCCCGACCTCGTATTCGTTCGCACCGAGCGCCTCCCCCCGCCCGATGAACGCATCCACTCCATCCCCGACATGGTCCTCGAAGTCCTCTCCCCCGGCACCCAAGCCCGCGACCTGGGCACCAAGCGCGACGACTACGAACGCTTCGGCATCAACGAGTACTGGATCGTCGATCCCATGAGCCGCAAGCTCACCTTCCTCCGCCTGACCACCGGCCGCGCCGGCAAGGCCGCCTACAAGCCGGTCCCCGTGAAGGGATCGATCTTCGCAAGCACCGCCATTGCGGGCTTCAAACTCGACATCGCCGCCGTCAAGAAACTCATGCGCGGCTGATCGCACGCCGCCGTCGCCCATCCCCGCGCTTCTCGCCTGCCCACAACATCAAGCCCTCTTCCCGACATGGGTTGCCCCCAATCCATGCGATTGTGTGCAAGCGCGCCCACAATCATCCCCTGCTCCCCTGCTCCCCTGCTCCCCTGCTCCCCTGCTCCCCCGCTCCCCTCGGCACTCGGCACTCGGCACTCGGCACTCAGCACCCAGCACCCCCCCCCCCCCCCCCCCCCCCTTCCCGCGCCCGCCGCCGAGTTGGAGATGTGCGCCCGATACCCCGCCCCGTGAATCGCCGCAAGCGCGGCCTTCGCCGCCGCGGCATCCGCAACGGCCACCTTAGCGCTCCCGATGGCCACGCTTCGCACCTCGGCCCCGGCTACCGCGTTCAGGGCCTTGGTCCCGTTGGCGATGCATTGGCCGCAGGACATGCCGTCGATGCTGATGTTCAGGGTCGTGAGTGCGGTGCTGTTCATGGCGTTGCTCCAGGGGTTCGAGGCGGGCGGGTGACGATCCACGACGGACCATTATACCCCCCTGGGGGTATGTACGCCCGGGCCCTGCCCCCGGTTCGAACGACGCCCGCGTTCCCCGTGAAACACCCGAGTGACCCGCGCCTTATTCGACCCTGAGCCCCCTCACATACGCCCCCTGTTGTTCCCGCGGCCCCCGAGGCGTCGCGCGCTCCATTGCATCCCGATCCCGGACCTGACCAGGTTCAACGACCAGGAGCCGCGGCCGGAGGCGATGACCCCGAGTGTCATCCAACCGGAGCCCGCGCCTCGATACTCCAGACCAGCCCCGGCGGCCTTCAGCCGCAAGCCTCACAGACCAGAGCCGCCAACATCGATGCGACGCATCGGCGCGATCTCACCCCCGCTCGCCCCGCGCCCAAACCCCGGCCCCATTCCCACCGCCGCCTGCGCCTCGCGCAGGTCCTTCTTCGTTATGACCGGCACCTTGTCCTCGAAATCCTCGAGCGCGCGCAGATGATCGGGGTGGAAGCCGGCCTCGCCCCATTTGCGGCGATAGAAGGCGGAATTCGCGTAGGCGTAGCCGCACACCTGGCGAAGGCGCGCGAGGATCGCCTCTTCGCGCTCGCCGGCGGGCATGGTCTCACGGCGCGCAAACCAGTAGCGGCTGTCCGCGGGGGGCAGGTACGACGCATCGTAAGACGGCGGAAAGGTCCAGGATTCCATGGCTGTATCTCGGGCCGTAGCTCGGCCGCTCCCTGTCTCAGCGAGGGCCGCGTTCTGACACCAGCCGCGTCAGCGTCTGGACGATCGTTTCGGGCGGCGTGTCCTGCAGGAGCACCTCGCGCACGCCCATCTTCTTGATCTCGGCCACATCTTCGTCCGGCATCACGCCGCCGGCGACGACGATCA
>CALMPG010000173.1 GCA_937871915.1 uncultured Phycisphaerales bacterium | reverse complement strand
CATCCATGAACCTCCTCTGCACGCTCCGCGTGCCGGGCAGATTCATCGGTCGATCACCGTCTATTGGGATAGGCTCTTATTGCTTCCTCGGGCCGACGGCCATCGGCAGAGCGTGAGTCACCCTCCTTTGGGAGTTGTTCCGCACTCCGGACAGACGGCATGTGTTGCGAGGCCCGCGCGGTCGGAGCGGCATTTCGGGCAGAAGCCGATGCGAGCGCGGCACCGGGATCAGTGGGTGGAAAAGCGATAAACGACAATGCGATTGCCGCGGTCGAGGCCAACCAGTCGATTGCCGTCGACGTACCACTCACTCACTCCCGACAGGTCGAGCGCCGTGGGCACGGACTTCAGCCACGCGACGTCAGGGGCCGACGTCTGACTCACGCCTGGCGGGATCCACGCGGGCATCTCATCGGCTGGAACGGTCGCGACGAGCCGCAGATCCCAATCCGACGGACCGGGAACCATGCCGCCGCCGTTGTTGTGATACGCGATGTCGAAGTCGAGCGTTTCGTAGGTCCGCCTGAAGGTGACGTACTCATGGAGGAAGTTCACCCGTTGCGAGATCGTCGCCATGCCTGAGCTTGTGGTTTTCGTGGACGTTGGTCCGCTCGGTTTGCACCCGGACATCCACACCATCACCAGCATCACCGTCGCCGCCGCGCCGGTCCACTTGATGGTCTTGCGGAGTTTGGGGTGGGGCTTCATGCAGAGAGTTTATTGCATCGTCTGGCCTCGTGGCCCTCTGTGGCTCTGCGTGTTTCCAATCCGGAGTATGAAACACGGAGAGCCACGGAGTTACACGGAGGAAGAGGGAGGTGGAGATTGGCCGCACTCCGGACACGCCGCGTCGTTCGCAAGCCCCGCGCGGTCGTAGTCGCACTTGTGGCAGAGGTTGAGACGGGCACGGCGGCGGGCGAGGGTGTCCTGTCGCCACGCACCGATGGCAATCGCCATGGTCGCGGCCGGCGGAAGCCAAAGCGGAATGAACCATCCCCTGCCTAGGGGCGTGAGATAGGTGCCGAATCCCCATAAAAACACATGCAAACCAACGTCTTCAGGGCGCACGGACTGGAAGGTCACAAGGCGATCGCCGCCAGCCGATTTTTCGTAAACGTCTATCAAACCGACCCCGACGAACGCGCAGAATCCCAGATTTGTGGAGATCAAGACTATTCGCCACGCGCTCCCCACCCATACCGCCACTAGAAGTGCCGTTCCCAGCGCGCCGCCCCACTTGAGCGTCTTGCGGATTCGGGGGTGGGGCTTCATTTGGGCACGCTTCCGCACTCGGGACACGCCGCCCCCGCAACGAGCCCCGCGCGATCATAGTTGCACTTTGTGCAGTGATGGGCATGAGCGCGGCGGTGGGCCAGAGTGTCCAGATGCCAGGCGACGGCGGTGACAAAGGCCATCATGAGCACGAGTGCCCAGAGCGGAACCACGACTACCCACGCCGAGCCATGTCCGATGGGACGGCCATTGTCGAGCCATTGGAACCACCAAGCAAACTTGAAGTTCGAGGCGCCGAAATGTACACCCGGATTGAACTCAAGAAAGTTCATCCCGCCGTCGTGTCCCCAAAGGACTCGTCCGCCCGCCACTTGGAGGGCATCGCCTCGTTGTCCCATCCAACCAGCACCCCACCACCCGCTTCCGATCCACGCGACCACCATTAGCACCGTCGCCGCCGCGCCGGTCCACTTGATAGTCTTGCGGAGTTTGGGGTGGGGCTTCATCGTCGTTGAGTCTACTGCGAACCGGCGCAAAGGGGAACGAGAATGCTGATGGAGTTCAGCCTGAGGAACTGGCGAGGGGCGGATGGCCCCCGGTGGTTGCATTTCACTTCCTCGCGCCGAAGGCCATCGGCAGAACATGAATCAACCTGTCTTGGGAGTTGTCCCGCACTCTGGGCACACTGCATCGGTCGCAAGCCCCGCGCGGTCATAGTTGCACTTCGGGCAGTGATTGACGCGAGCGCGGCGGCGGGCGAGAAACTCGGAACGCCAAGCGAGTGCCGTAGTGAGAAGCGCCACGCCACAAGGGGCCCAGAGAGGAACGGCAAGCGACCAATCGCGAGGCCATTGCGTCCAATCAAACTGCCACTGGAATTCTTCCCGCGTTCTTTCTGACCAACCACCGGCTCCAAGCGGCCATGTACCCAATGCCAACCGTGCTCGCCCAGCCGTCAAGTACAGAGCTGCATGGAAAGGCAGAGCCTCGTAGTGTCCCCACCACGCACTCCCAATCCACACCACTACCAGCAGCACCGTCGCCGCCGCGCCGGTCCACTTGATGGTTTTGCGGAGTTTGGGGTGGGGCTTCATGCGGACAGCCTACCGGATGGAATGCGGGAGTGTCGCCCTTTCAGGGCTTGGGGATTCGCGCGGCGGTGCGCCGTGGGCTTATGCCCACGGCCAGGGACTGGTCGGCCCTCCGGGCCTGCGGGGTTGGCGTGGTGGTAGAGGCCCCTCACTGCGTTCGGGGCTCGTTGCGATCAGGTCGGAGAAGGCCCCGCATGGCGTTCGGGGCTCGTCGTGATCAGGTGGGAGAAGACCCCTCGCTGCGTTCAGGGCTCGTTGCGATCAGGTTGTGGCGAGTTTGGGTTTGGCGGTCACGCGGGGCTGGACCGGGCGTGGGGCCTGCTGGTGGGTTTTCTTGGCTCGGTGGGTGGACCAGTCGGTGACGGCGAGGTCGGGGTCGGTCTTCTCGCCGGCGTGGAGATTGATGACGTCGTAGGTGTTGTTGCGCTGGGCGGGGGTGAAGCCGGCGTCGCGGATGAGGCGGCAGAGGACGGGTTGGTCTAGGCAGTAGGTGGTGCCGGCGCTGGAGACGACGTTTTCTTCCATCATGACGCTGCCCATGTCGTTGGCTCCGTAGGCGAGGGCGACCTGGCCGATGTGAGGGCCCATGGTGACCCAGGATGCGCCGATGGAGTAGATGTTGTCGAGGAAGAGGCGGGAGAGGGCCTGGGTGCGGAGGTAGTCGGTGGCGCTGGACATGCGGACGCGCTTGCCGAAGAGGTGGGCGGTGGGATGTTGGGATTTGTCGATGGCTTCGTAGTCGAAGGCGTCGGCGGTGCGGGTGCCGGGGGGGAAGAGCGCGGGCTCCTCTGGCTTACGCCAGAGGCTCTTTGCGATGGTGTCGCCGGGGAACTCGTGTGCGAGTTCGGTGGGATCGAGGCCCCAGTCGGGGACGCGGCCGAGGGGGGTGTTTTCGCGCTGGAAGGGCCAGGAGATGAAGGCTTTGTAGTGACCCCAAGGTGTCGAGGTGTCTAGGTGTCGAGGTGTCGAGGGTGACCCGCCACGGAGTGTCGGGGTACCCAGAGCGGACCCGCCACGGAGTGTCGGGGTACCCAGAGCGGACCCGCCACGGAGTGTCGGGGTACCCAAGGCACGATCCTGCCACTTGCGGACCATGTGCATGTGGTGGATGCGGTCGGCGTAGCCCTCGATGTGGCCGAACATCATGGTGGCGCTGGTGAACATGCCGAGGGTGTGGGCGACGTACATGCAGGTGAGCCAGGCGTCGGCGTCGCACTTGCCCAGGCCGATCTTGCGGCGGACGGGATCGGCGAAGATCTCGCCGCCCCCGCCGGGGATGGAGTCGAGTCCGGCCTGGCGGAGGGGGAGCATGACGGCGCGGATCTTGTCCTCGAGGGTGTCGCCGGGCGGGTCGAAGAAGTGGACGAACTCGATGAACTCCGGGGGGCTGAAGGCGTGGATGTGGATGGTGGGGAACTTCGACTTGATGCCCGAGAGCAGGTCGGTGTACCACTTGAGCGGGAGGGCGGGGTTCATGCCGCCCTGCATGAGGATCTGGGTGCCGCCGATGGATTGGAGTTCGGCGATCTTGTCGTGGATCTGCGATGGGTCGAGGGTGTAGGCGTCGTGGTCGGCCGCGTCGCGGCGGAAGGCGCAGAAGGTGCAGCGGGCGGTGCAGATGTTGGTGTAGTTGATGTTGCGGTCGATGATGTAGGTGACGACCGGCTCGGGATGCTTGCGCTGGCGGACCAGGTTCGCCATGCGGCCGAGCCAGAGCGTGGGCGCCTCCTGATACAGGGAGAGCGCTTCGTCGGCGGCCAGCCGGCCCTCGGCGATCAATTTGCGGATGGCTGCCGCGGTGATTGGCTTGACGACACTGGCCAACCGTAACAGCGCATTGGGCGGGATAGCGACTGTCTGTTCGCGGTCGAGCCAGCCATACCCGCGCTCAAAGACGATCTTGCCATCTTTCATGACGGCCAGTGTACCCGCCGGGATCTGCCGCTCGACCATAAATTGCTGCATGACCTGGTCAAAGACGGCCAACTCCGGCACGGCGTTGCCGCTCTCAGGCAGCACGGTAAAGGGGACGGCGGTCTGCTCCCAAAT
>CALMPG010000172.1 GCA_937871915.1 uncultured Phycisphaerales bacterium | reverse complement strand
CGCAAAAAACTGGGGGCAGTTCACAGCGGAGGAGGGGGGATGCCCGCCCCGCCCCGCCCCCCCTCGCAACCGAGCCCCCCCCCCCCGCCACGCCCGCCGCCGCGCCCCAGGACGCGACCGCCGCCAACGTGGGCGAACCGGCCGCCACCGGCGCGGCTTCCGCCACGCCCCCCAAGCGCACGAAAGGTGGCAAGAAGGGCGGCAAGGCCCCGAAGGCCGAGAAGGCCGCCAAGCCCCCCCAGGCCCCGAAGGCGCCCAAGGCCCCCAAGGAGAAGAAGCCCAAGCGCGTCAGCGCCCTCGACGCCGCCGCGCAGGTCATCGCCAAGAGCGACAAGCCCATGCGGGCGGTGGACATGATCGCGCAGATGGAGGCCAAGGGCCTGTGGACCTCCCCCGGCGGCAAGACCCCCGAGGCCACGCTCTACGCCGCCATCATCCGCGAAATCGCCGCCAAGGGGAAGCAGGCCCGTTTCGCCAAGCACGACCGGGGGCTCTTCGTGGCCCCCCCGACCCGGAAGGGGGCGTGAGCGCCATGGCCACACCCTCCATCGAGACCTTCACCGTCGAGCCCCACGCCCGCTCCACCGCGCTGGTGCGGCACGTGCTCCCCGCCAGCGGCACGCCCTACCACCACACCTGCCCGCTGGAGGCCTTCGAGGTCGTCGCCCTGGCCGTCGAGGATGCGGGCCAGAACGGCTTCGAGGTCTTCGGCCTGGCCGGGGAACTCGACCTGCCCTTCAGCCAAGTCGCCACCGCCATCGCGTTCCTCCGCGAGCGCGGCATCGTCGAGCGGTGCAACCGGGGCCACACCAAGCGGTCCTACCCCCTCACCGACGCGGCCCACCTCGACGCGATGGCCGAGTACCACGCGCTGCGGGAGAAGCCCGCGGACCCGCCGCCCCTGGCGTAGGCGGGAACCGATGCCCTCATTCTCCACCCCGCTCTATGCGGGGTTTTCTCTCTGCGTCGTGGTCACGGCCGACGAGCCCACTCGTCCAGAACGGCGATCGCCGCGGCCATGTGTTCGCTCGCAACACGACCCTCCCTCCGCTCCTCCTGCGCCGCCCATGCCGCGATTCGGCGCTTGGGGTTGAGCACCCAGACCTCCGTGCCGGAGCATTCCTGAACATCCCATCCCGGGTACGTGAGGACCGCGCGAACGGGCACGGCCCCGGCCTGCGGCGAACGTTCTCGGAGTCGCCGCCTCACATCATCGCGGCACGCCCTCGCCTGGCCCAGGTGCGCGTCGGTCGCGTCGAACTCGCCGACCAGCAGCCGCCGCCCGTCGTAGACGACCTTGGCCCCGGGGGGCTTGGACCGGAACTTGGTTTCGATGACGAGCACCCCGGCGGGGCCAACGGCCAGGTGGTCGATGTTCCCGCGATCGCCCTGAAGGTCATGGAACACCGTGTAGCCGGCGCGGGTGAGGTCGTCGAGCCACTCGGCCGTGAACAACTCGCCCCGCAATCCCTTCGCGCGGCTGCTCGCCGATCGCAGGCGGGATCGGACATCCAGCGCCAGAATGACTATCAGCACCGCGGCCGCCCCGGTGACCAGCCATGGGGTCAGGGGCCGAAAACGGAACCACGCCAACCAGACCACGCCGACCAGCATGACGGACGACACCGTGATCCCGCCGGCGTAGAAAACGAAACCATCCCGCTCGACGGCGAGCCATTCCCGAAGGGACTGCCCCGCCTGGCGGCGGACGGGCGTGGGGATCGGAGACGACTTTTCGGTGCTCATGGGCCGGAGCATACCACGGCCCGGTGGGGGCCTGACCGCTACCCCTTTACCCAAAAACGTAGCGCGCAATTACATCCCTTCCGGTATGCTGCGCCCATGCGTCCCCTTTCCTTCTGCGTCGCCGTGGTGTCGCTCGGCTCAACGGCGCTGGCCCAATCCCCCGTGCTGCACGACATCGGACCCGTCACTCCCGGGGCGGCCGGCTCGTTTGCGATGGCCGTCAACGCCCGCGGAGACACCGTCGTCGGCTTCGGACCCGGCACCAGCGGCTCCGACCTGGCGTTTCGGTGGACATTGGCGGGCGGCGTCGAGACCCTGCCCGGCGGGAACGCCGCTTTCGCCGTCAGCGCCAATGGCTCGGTCGCCACGGGTCGCGGCGGGCTTGCCGCCATCCGCTGGGTTGGCCTGACCGCTCAGGACCTCCAGGTTGCACCCGGAGGCACCGTCGCGGCCGTCGGCACGGGAATCAGCGGGGACGGAATGGCCATCGTCGGGTCGGCGACCACGAACCAAGCGTTTCGGTGGACGCCAAGCACGGGGTCGCAGTGGCTCGCGCTTCCCACGGGGGCCACGAACTCCGGGGCTAGCGCCATCAGCGCCGTCGGACTCATGGTGGCGGGCTCCGTCCGTACCAGCGGCCGCGACCACGCGTATCGATGGAGCGACGGCCCTTCCGGCCTGGACCTGGGCACGCTGAGCGGAGGTCTGTCGTCGGTCGCCACCGCGATCAGCGCCGACGGCTCGGCCCTTGCTGGATATGGCGACACGGCCTCGGCCGCTGCGCACGCGTTTCGCTGGACTGCCTCGAGCGGGATCGCCGACCTTGGCACGCTCCCCGGCACCGTGGACTCTTTCGCCTTTGGCATCGGCGCGGACGGATCGGCGGTCGTCGGCTATGCCACACTGGGAACCAGCGAACGAGCCTTCCTCTGGACTCCGGCCCTTGGGATGGTGGAGCTGAGCCAATACCTTGCCGGGCTGGGTGTCGATCTTACCGGCTGGCAACTCAACCGCGCCCAGGCCATCAGCGCCGACGGCACCGCGATCGTCGGGTACGGGGTGTATGGAATCCATACGCACGGCTACGTGATCACGGGCCTCAACCTTGGATTCTGCCCGAGCATCCTCATTGGTCCGGGCAGCGCGACCGCCTGCTCGACGGGCTCGGCTGGGTTCTCGGTGTACGCCGCCGGAGCCGCCTCGCCCCTGACCTACCAATGGCAGATCGAGGCGCCGGCGGGGCAATGGCAAACGCTCGGCAACGATCCCGGTCCGCTTCCGTGCGGCGGCGGGGCTCACGCGTTCGCGTTCCCGATCAACTCCCCAAGCGTCGCGCTGGGAATCTCGCCGTGCCCGGGCCAGAACGGCTTGGCGCAGCACATCAATGTCCGGTGCGTCGTCGCCAACCAGTGCGGCACGGCCACCTCACCCACCTCGATCTACACGATCTGCCCGGCCGACTTCGACTGCTTGGGCGGACTGACTGTCGGGGACATTTTCGCGTACCTAAACGCGTGGCTTGCCGGCGATCCCCAAGCCGACACCAACGGCGGCGGCCTCGCCGTACAGGACATCTTCGACTTCCTGAATGCGTGGTTTGCTGGATGCGGCTGACCGCCGCGCTTTCCCGGAAGAACGTAGCACGCACTGTGGCCGATCAGTATGATGGTGAAGTGGAAGTGCCGAGCACATCAATGCGCCGGCGAGCCTGCATAGGCCGCGGAGTTCCCCTTGAGCCAGAAGCGTTTGCCCCGGACTGCGCACGGTTGTTGAGGACGCTCCTGGATGGGAGCGCGGGTCTGTTTGACCAACTCCGACTCGGCATCAGACCACCTTGGCATGACCGGGGCTGCTGTATCATGCTCACAGATGGATCGGAACTGGGGGCGTGGGCCAGGGCGCTTCCCGAGGCAGACTACATCATCTTGCCCGTCGGAGCGATAGAAGCACTCACCGGCTGCTTCTTCGGACTGCTTGCGATGCCAGAGTTTCTGCCCGGCCTTGGTGACTCCAAGATGGAGCAGACCCATCCGGCTGATCTCAGCCGGTTTGTTCCATTTCCGATGATCCGGCGAGAAGTGCCTGACGCGGAGGAGTTGGATGTCACCATCCCAAGGTGCCCCGTCAGAAGGGCCTTCGGCTGGCACCTCACCTCAGTCTCGCTCAGCTTCCTGCTCCTGCATGAAATGGGACACGTGTTGGCAGGCCACCTGGATTCTCTCGTCGAAGGCCCGAGCGGGTGGAAGGAACTATCGGCGTCAGGACGTTTCGCCTCGGGAGTCATTCCGCGCCGAGTGATTGAATTGGATGCGGACACGTTCGCTGCCTTTCATGGGTCGCTCTTTGATCTCAGCGAGAATCGCCGATCTCTCATCGCTCGAACATTCCCGTGCGAACATCTGCCGCCCCACCTGATGCCGTTCATTGCGCACGGGATATCGATGTCGGCGCTATTTCGGCTGCTTACCGATGAGCCGGTTACCGTACCCAGCACACCGGGATTCGATGAGTATCCGCCCCCAGACGTTCGCTCGCACTTGTCGATGTCCCGAATCTTGGCCTATGCGGTCGAGGCTCGCGTATTCGACGAGTCGGACGCGCCGTTCGTATTGCGACATGCGATCCAAGGAGTGGAGCGTGCTTGGGATCTTCGGCAAATGCGGGGCGTTCGTCTCGGACCCCCCAGGGACTGGCGGGAGACGATTGGGGACATGACGATTCGACTGTTTCAGGAGTATCGCGCGTTTACACCTCTGCTCGCCAAACAGTCTCGACTTGACCCTTTCTGGCATCAAGGTCATTGGTAGCGCGCGCCGTGCCTTTTACGACCGACTCCCCTCCGGCCCAGCCACCCAGCCAGACCAGAGATCATCAGCGCAATCGCCAGCGCGCCCACCACCACCATCTTCTCCTCCTCCTCCTCCATCCGGGGCGGCGCGCCCGTCCGTCCCGCGCTTTCGCTTCACAACTCGGCGGCTGGTCGGCCCCCCGTCGTCAAGGTGCAGACGTTGCGGGGATTGGTACCTCCGAGTGCCAGGCGACGCGCTTCGCGCAGTCACGGCGACCTGCGCACGACCCGTTCCGCCTCGCGGCGGCTCTCTGGGAGCGGCTTTTGTATTGCGGCTCTTTTGGCCTAGCCACACTGGCGACGGCCGGGGGAGAACTCACATCCAGACCCCTGCGGGACTTCTTTGGTTGTCAGACCCCCCGCCCCCGCGCAAAGGTATCGGCGGATCGCTGGTGACAGGGGGGAGGGCGCGACGGCGGCGCAGCGGCAAGCGCACCCGCACGCAGGGCCGCGCAGCACGATGTCGATGCACGCGGGGGATGGAACGGCACAACGCCGGGGCGCGGGGCCGCACCCTCGCACGGGGTGGCGGGATCTGGCCGCATCGGCGGCTACGTTCCGTACTCAAAGCGTGGCGGTCAGTTCGACTCCTACCAGTGAATGCCCGGCACGCGGTTTGGATCTTGAATCCATGTCTGGTATTCTGCTCGGTCCACGCGGGTGTAGATGCCGCCATGGCCACACTTGCGACCGACATTCTCGTTCACGCCTCGGGACGTGATCCCAGCGAGCAGCCTCTCGCCGCGACCCGCCGCCGAGAGGCTTTCCAAGTACGCAGGACCACCGGAATCCCCCGCACAGGTATCAACGGGCCTCTGCGGTGGCTTCTCGAGGATCTTGTCGCTGGCCACGCACTCGTACGTACGACCGCAGCCCCACTTTCCGGGCGCTCCCTCTTCTGCGCATTCCGGCGAGGCTACTGCAACCACTCCGAACTGCTTAAGGCCGCGGCGACTCGCGTCGTCCATGCCGAAACCGGCGACAGTGAAGCGTTTGGTCGTGTCAATGTCCCCGGAGGGGGCAAACCGTGCGTATGGAACCGGAGTGTCGCTCTTGAGTATCAGCACGGCAAGGTCGTTGTGGACGCCTTCGGGAAGCGCCCTGTCGTATCGATAGAATCGATCCACTTGGATGTTTCCGAAGTGACTCTGGGGAAGACTGCTATCGGTGTCATCGTCACCTCCCGCCCCAAAGTGCACCCACACGTCCTTGGCGACTCCCGAGAGGTGGCCGTCGTCGAGGCACCGCGGCAGAAAGCAATGCCCTGCGGTTAGCACCGCGTTACGGGCGATGAGCACGCCCGAGCAGCACCATCTTTTCTCGATGGTTCCATCGTCTTTGGCGACCACACGTCCGACCGCCACAACTTCCGGGTATTGGTCCGGCTTGGCCCGAACGCCGCCGACTACCCAGGGCTGAAGTTCGAGCTTGGCGTACCCCTGGAGGAGTTCAATTTCGAGCCGAGCCACCTCCGGATTGGCGCGGGGATCGTTTGCCAACAGCGGCCGATAGGCGTCCTTGAGCACGGCCCGGCGCACGAACTCAAGAACTGCCACGTCCCGGTCCCTGATGGATTCGAGTACGAGCGGCTTGGTTGCGAGCAGTCCTTCTCGCTCCGAACGCTCGCCCCCAGCAGGCACGCGATCCCGCGCTGCAACACTCTCCTTCGCCGACGTGAGGAGAGACTTGATCTGTTCAGGTGCGGGGAGAGGTGCCGAGTCCCCCGGGGGCATGGGCGCGCTCAGTCCCTGGCAGATGCAGCAACCGTTGATGACTGTTGTGCACAAAGCGATGGCGCAGAAGCGGCGGTTCAGTTTCATGGTGGCCTCGTTCGCGGTTTGGAGCCTACTTGCCCGGCGTTCCCGGGTCGGTTCCTGTCACGGCAGCCTTGGCCTGCTTGACCAACTCGTCCTTTTGTCCGCCGACAAACTCGGCAAACTTCAGCAGGTGTTCCTTCGCTTTGCTGTCGTCTGTTTCGGTCACTGCAACGTACAGTCGGAACGCCCCGCCTGCCGATGCGACCTCCCAGCGACTCTGTGACCGAGCCAATGCAGCGCCCGCAGCATCGCTCTCTTTCTTGGCTGCCCCCACGGCATCCTCTGCCTTCTTGGTCGCCGCGGGGTCCTTTGGATCGGCAGCGTTGAGCCGATCCAGTTCCGCCTTCGCCCCAGCAAGCGCGACGCTCGCGGCACCCGCCTTCTCAGCATCTCTGGCGGCGTCCGATGAAGTTGTCTCGTCGGGATAGGGGGTAGGCGAGAGGAAGTACCCGGCCGTGGCATCTCTGAGTTCGCCGGACCATGTGTTTGTCTGCCGGTCGAAGGTGGCCGACATGATCGGGCGAGTCTTGAGGTCGTAGCCGGACCAGGTGAACGTCGCGTCGGCGAGGTTGGGTTGCTCCAAGGTCCCGTCCTTCTTGACCTTGGCTCCTTGGAGGACAGTGTTCACTTTGATGCTCAACGTCGTAGCTCCCCCGGACGACTCGGAGACTTTGGCGGCGGCCGCGTTGAGCCTTAGGAACACCGGCTTGAGGAGGAAGATGCGCCGATCGTGCTTCGAAGGCAGGATCGCGCAGATCATGCGGAACGCGGGTGATTCGGGATGCGCCGCGTCCCCAAAGTCCTTGGCGATGCGTTCGACCTCGAATGCGGCGTAGCGGCATCGACCTGGTCCTTTGAAGAAGTCGTCTGCGTAGGTTGATTGTGTGAACTGCTGCTGGTGGCGTGCCGCTTCCTTCTCGATCTCGGCCTTCACTACATCCACTAGCACTCCCACCGCTGCCCCGATCGCTGAGTCCAGCATCGGCAATGACCTATAGACGAGCGCGTTCTGGGGCTCGATAGCGTCCAGTTGATCCGGAAGCACGATGGGTTTGTTGTCAGCACCGGTGAGACCGGCGTAGTCGGTCGCCCACCGCTCGTGAGTGATGAGCCGAAGGTTGACGCGTTCCCCATCTCTAACAAACGACCGCACACGAGGCGACGGCCACTCGCTTGTCGCCGAGGAATACTCCGATCGGGCCGTAATCGCGCACCCGATCAGGCACGCCGTACCGGCGGCACACAACAGCCAACGAATGGGTCGATTGGAAAATGAGGTCTGGAAACGCCGCACTTGGTGATTCATGGTGCATCCCTTCGAGCCACCACCATCCCGCTTCAACCTGAGAAGCGAGACCAACCTGCGAGGTGTGACGATGGATTGCGAGGAATCCAGAATTACATGAATCGCCATGCCCCCAAACAGGTGATCCACTACCCCGCAGTGGAAGGGGGTCCTCCGCGTCCCGCCGCCCACTCCTCGATCGGTACCCTCCGCACCACGATGGTGACGTTCATGTCCCGCCCGCACGCCGGGCAGGGCGTCGGCGGGGGGTTGGGCCGCCGCCCGGCGACTCGGTCCACCCCGTCCTCGTCCCGGGGGGGGTCGTGCTCCACGACCACCTTGCCCAGTTCCCGCTCCCGGCCGGTGCAGTGGCGGCACGACCCGTCCCGGTTGGCGCTCACCAACAGCCGGTCCTCCAGGCGGGCGATGCGATTGATGATGGACACGGGCGGGGGGTCCTCACAGCGCGGCGGGGTCGATGCCGCGCACGTCCACTACATCGGCGATCTCGCGGCCGCACCCGGGGCAGGCCGTGGCCAGAGGCCCCCCGTCGTCGGCCCAGGCGGGCACGCCGTCGAACCGCGTCACCTGCCGCCGCCTGGCCCCGTCGCGGCACGCGGGGCAGCGTCGGGCCGCCGCGCCGGTCACGGGGTCCAGCGCCACCAGCCGCTTCTCCAGCCGCTCGATCCTGGTCGTCATGGCCATGTGCGGTTGCCCCCTTCTCGCGGTTCTTCATGAACTGAGAGCCGGCGACTGTCGCCCCCTCCCCCCCTTGGGAATCCTTATTCCCTGACCCCCTCCCCCAGCATCGCCGGGCCCGCCGTCCCCCGGAACCGCCCCGCCGCGCCCTGCCAGCCCCGCCCGCATCGAGAGGATCGTTTATTGACGTGAACGTAGCGCGCGCTGCGGGGAGTCTGGCGGGGAGGAACGCCGGTTGTCGGGCATGCACATCACGCTCATTCATCGACCATCTGGGGTAGCGGTCCCGGCCCGCGCACGCCACGCCCGACGCGGCGAGGGACGGTCACGGCGGGGCTTTGGCCGGAAGCGCCTCGGCCCGCTCGATGTTGATCACCGTGGGCTCGTCGCGCCCGCACCCGGGGCACGGGGCCGGGCGCGGGCCCTGGTCCACGCCCAGAATCCTGACCATGAGGCCAGTCGGCCGCGTGCCGTCGGCGCACACATGGCACCGGCGGCGGCCCGCATGCACGGGATTGTGCCGCTCCAGAAAGCGCACGCGATGATGAAGGGCCATGGGTCGCTCCCGAGATGGTGCATCGGTCAGCCCCCTTCCGACTACGCGGCCCGGTCGATGGCGGGCGACGATGTCGGCGGCGTTGACGGCCGCATCGGCATTGGCGACGGCCCGGTGACCTGCTCCAGGGCCTCGATCCTTGCCGCCAGGTCGTCGAGTTCGATGGACTCGCGGCTGAACTTGAGCAGCGCAGACGCCGCCGAGACCTTGGCGCTGTGGGCCGCGCCCGGGTCCTGGAGGATCTTCATCAGCGTCTGCACCGCCGCGGGCGCGTACCTGTTGCACAGGCCGA
>CALMPG010000171.1 GCA_937871915.1 uncultured Phycisphaerales bacterium | reverse complement strand
ATGCGGGGCGGGGGGGGGGGGGGGGGGGGGGGGGGGCGGGGGGGGGTCCGGGGGGTGGGGGTTGAGGGGTTGATGGGGCAGGGCGGACATTCGAGGTGCGAGGTGGGAGGTGCGAGGTGGGAGGAGATGGGAATCGGTGCTAGGCGTTAGGCGGTAGGCGAAGGCAGAGTTAATATACGGCATTTGTTTGGTTTGTCAAGGGATTTGTTTGGGTGTGGGGATAAGTGTGGAAGTGGTTGGGGGGACGGGAGTTGGAGTGTGGACAGTCGGTTGGGGTGCGGATGCGTTAGGACGATTGCGTATGGGGAAGGGGCTGGCTTTGGCCCCGAAGGGGCCGCGGCTTGTCGCCACGGGTGGAGCGCAGCCCGGCGGGAGCCGGGCGGAGCGGAACCCGTGGAAGGGGGTTGAGTTTGGGTCATGCCCCGGAGGGGCAGAGGGAACTCGGGGCGGAGAGATTCCTGCGGTCGTTCCTGTGCCCCTTCGGGGCACGCGGGATGCGCCGGGAGTTGTCCACGGGTTGCGCGACGCCCAGAGCGGCGTCGCTGCACCCGTGGCTACAGGCCTGCGCCCCTTCGGGGCGAAAGGCGGCGGCGGTGGCTGTGTGTTGGCGGTTGGGTTGCCGGAGACGGGATTGCGCGAAATCCCTTGACACGCTCAAGAGTTCGGTGTATTCTGTCGATACAGAAACAACCGAACGGAGCGTTTGCCGATGGTGCACCTGACCCCCGCCATGAAGAAGTTCGTCCTCCACTGGGGGGAGATGGGGGACAAGTGGGGGGTGAACCGGTCGGTGGCGCAGATCCATGCGCTGCTGTATGTGGCCGCGCGGCCGCTGACGGCGGAGGAGATTTCTGAGACGCTGTCGATGGCGCGCTCGAATGTTTCCACGAGCATCCGGGAGTTGCTGGAGTGGGAGATCGTGCGGACGGTGCAGAGGGTGGGGGAGCGGAAGGATCACTTCGAGGCGTTCGGGGATCCGTGGGAGACGATGGACAAGGTGATCGAGAAGCGGCGGCAGCGGGAGATTGCGCCGACGATCAGGCTGCTGGCCGAGTGCATCGAGGAGGCGAAGGGGAACCCGAAGGAAGACAAGCAGGTGGCGGCGCGGCTGGAGTCGCTGCGGGAGCTGCTGGTGCAGGGGGATGCGTTGTGCGGGGCGATGCGGCGGCTGCCGCGCGAGTCGCTGGGGAGACTGGTGAAGGCGGGCGGGAGGCTCAAGGAGATGCTGCTGAGCAAGTGAGGCCCGGCGATGCGGAGGCGCCGGGTGTATCTGGGTTCGTGTGTTTCTCTGGTAACAGAACAAACAGAACGTGCAGACAACCGTTTGAACAAGGAGATGATCGTGACGACGACCCCGTTTACCGAAGTGACGTACGCCGCGTACACCGTGCTCTCGATCGCGATCACCGTGTGGGTGGCGCGCACGCTGTTCAGGAACGGGCGGGTGTTCCTGGTGGATTCGTTTCTGGGGAATGAGCCGCTGGCGGACTCGGTGAACCGGCTGCTGGTGGTGGGGTTCTATCTGGTGAACCTCGGGTTCGTGGCGATGTTCCTGAGGTATGGGGAGAAGCCGACGGACTGGCGGCTGGCGATCGAGTTTGTGTCGAGCAAGGTGGGGATCGTGCTGCTGGTGCTGGGGGCGATGCACTTTCTGAACATCCTGGTGTTCTACACCGCGCGTCGCCGGGCGATGCTGTTGAACGCGCCGCCGCCGGTGGGGCCGGATGCGCGGGTGGAGGTGGTGGGGGCGTAGAGAAGAGTGCCGAGTGCCCAGTGCCCAGTGCCCAGTGCCCAGTGCTAAGTGCTAAGTGCTGAGTGCTAAGTACTCAGTTCTGAGAGGAGCAGGTTGTGAAAACCTTGTACGTGATCTATGACGGGGCGTGCGGGATGTGCTGCCGCGCGGTGCGGCGGTTGATTTCGGAGCCGAGTTACCTTGCGCTTCGGTTTGCGCCGATGGGGGCGCCGGGCGTGGCGGCGCGGTTTGGCGCGGCGATCGGGGATGGATCGCAGTTGGTGGTTGTGGCCGACAGCGGCGAGGTGTATCGCGGGACGTCGGCGTGGATCATGGTGCTGTATGCGCTGCGGCGGTATCGGCCGCTGGCGATGCGGCTGGCTTCGCCGGCGTGGCGGCCGCTCGCGGCGCGGGCGATCGGGGTGATCTCGCGGAACCGGCGCGGGCTCTCGGAGATGCTCGGATGGTCGCCGGATCTGGATGTGCTGGCCGCGACGCGGGCCGCGGCGGCGAGTGCGCCGGCGGGGGAATCGAGTGTGTGCCCCGGCGGAGTGTGCGAGCGGCCGGAGGGTGGCGGGCGGGGGGCGGAGCGGCTGGAGGAACTGATTCGGGCCCGGCAGCGGGTGCGGGCGGGGTGGGAGGCGGCGCGGACCGCCGCGCCACCGACGGTGCCGGGGCCGCTCGTGCCGCCGGCGGCGGCGGTGAGGACACCTAACGCGGGAGGGTGACGGGGGCGATCTGTTCGTTGGGGGTTTGGAGAACCTGCCCACGTGGCCGCGCGTGAAGGTGGCGAACGGGGGCGCCTTGGAGTCATTCCATAACACGATTTCCACAAAGCACTTGCATGGAATCCGCCGCTCGGGCATGATGTGGGTATCTCTTTCGGGGCGTTCGGCCGCGGCCGCGTGATCGGCTGGTGTGGCCTCGCCCCGCGGTCGGCCCATCGGAGCCCCGGTATGTCTACGTGCATGCGCGTGATGGTGATTGCCGGAAGCCTTGCCAGCCTGGGCGCGCCGATGGCGGCCCGCGCGGAGGATCGCACGTTCGACGGGACGGGGAACAACGTGGCGCACCCCGCGTGGGGCGCGGCGAACACGCGGCTGGTGCGCCGGAGCCCCTCGGCGTACATGGATGGGAAGTCGGCGATGGCCCGTCCGGGGGCGGCCAATCCGCGGACGGTGTCGAACGCGGTGGTGGCCCAGAGCGTTTCGCGGCTCAACGAGCGCGGGCTCTCCGACATGGTGTGGCAGTGGGGGCAGTTCGTCGATCACGACATCGGCATCACCAAGGGCGGGAGCGAGACGGCGCCGGTGCAGACGGTTCCCTCCGACCCGACGTTCCACGGCTCGCCGATGGGGTTCACGCGATCGCAGTTCGATCCGGGCACGGGGACGACCGGGCCGCGCGAGCAGATCAACTCGATCACGTCATACCTGGATGGGTCGATGGTGTACGGCTCGGACGCCACGTCGGCGGGGCTGCTGCGGTCCTACGTGGGGGGAGGGCTGCTGGTGCAGACGGGGGCGACGGGGGCGATGCTGCCGTACAACACGATGGGGATGGACATGGGGTCGATGCCGGGCTCGGACCCGACGACGGTGTTCGCGGCGGGGGATGGGCGGGCCAACGAGCAGCCGGCGCTGACGTGCATGCACACGCTGTTTCTGCGCGAGCACAACCGGCAGGCGGGCCTGCTCGCGGCGGCGCACCCGGAATGGAGCGACGAGCAGGTCTACCAGATGGCGCGCAAGATCGTCGGGGCCCAGATCCAGAAGATCACGTTCAGCGACTGGCTGCCCGCGCTGCTCGGGCCGGGGCGGGTGGGGCCGTATACGGGGTACGACGCGGGTGTGAACGCGGGGATCGCGACGGAGTTCTCCACGGCGGCGTTCCGGATCGGCCACACGATGGTGAACGGGACGATCCTGCGGCTGGACGCGGGGGGCGGGTCGATCCCGCAGGGGCCGCTCACGCTGCGGAACCACTTCTTCAGCCCGTCGGTGGTGATGAACGAGGGGGGGATCTCGCCGGTGCTGCGCGGGCTGATCGCGCAGCCGGCGCAGGAGGTGGACGTGCATGTCGTGGACGATGTGCGCGAGCTGCTGATGGGGCCGTTCGGGCCCCCGGGGTTCATCGGGTTTGATCTGGCCGCGCTGAACATCCAGCGCGGGCGGGACCACGGGCTGTGCGACTACAACTCGATGCGGGCGGCGTATGGGCTGCCGACGGTGACGACGTTCGCGCAGGTGACGTCCGATCCCGCGCTGGCGGCGATGCTGGGCTTTGTGTACGGGAACGTGTCGATGGTGGACCCGTGGGTGGGGATGCTGGCGGAGGACCACGTCGCGGGGGGGAGCGCGGGGCCGCTGCTCACGGCGGTGCTGGTGGACCAGTTCACGCGGACGCGGGCGGGGGACCGGTTCTGGTACCAGAACGATCCGGCGCTGACGCCGTACCTGGCGCAGATCGGGGCGACGACGCTCGGGTCGATCATCCGGGCCAACACGGACATCGCATCGACGCAGGAGGACGTGTTCTTCGTGCGCACGAGCGTGTGCCGCGTGGACTTCAACCACTCGGGGGGCGTGGACGTGCAGGACGTGTTCGATTTTCTGAACGCGTGGCTGGCGAGCGATGCGCGGGCGGACTTCAACGGGATCAATGGGTTCGAGGTGCAGGACATCTTCGATTTCCTGAACGCGTGGTTTGTGGGATGTCCGTAGGGAGTGCCCGGCGCCGGGATGACGCGGCATAGGCTGGCGGATGCCGGAGATGCACTGGGTGCTGCTGGGCGGGCTGGGGGTGGTGATCGGCGCGATCGGCACGCTCATCGGGGCGGGCGGGGGGTTCCTGCTCATGCCGATATTGGCGCTGATGTATCCGAGGGAGGCGCCGGAGACCTTGGCGTCGATCTCGCTTGGGGTGGTGTTTCTCAACGCGCTGTCGGGGTCGATCGGGTATGGGCGGCAGCGGATGATCGACTATCGGGCGGGGTGGGTGTTCCTGGCGGCGGGGATTCCCGGCGCGATCGGGGGGGC
>CALMPG010000170.1 GCA_937871915.1 uncultured Phycisphaerales bacterium | reverse complement strand
CGGGTGCTTCGGGTGCGGGCCTGGTGTTGAGGGCGAAGTTGAGGCCGATGGCGCCGAGCATGTAGGCGAGGAACATGGCGATGGTGAAGATGGTGAGGGCGTCGCCGGTCTTGGCGCCGAAGGCGGTCTGGCCGGAGCCCGCGCCGGAGCCGAACGCGCCGGAGAGGCCGCCGCCCTGGGGGCGCTGGATAAGGATGGTGAGGACCAGCAAGATGCAGAGGACGCAGAAGCCCACCACCAGGAAACTGAGGGTGAGGCCGCTGAGGGCGAGGGTGATCATCGAAAGAGGCTCCGAGTCGGGGGCGGGTCGAACCGAACAACCTCCGGACATGAGAATCCGGGAGTTGGGCCGCAAGTGTAGGTCGGGGATCAGTCGGGGTCGCTTGGGCCGAGGGAATCGACGAGGCGCTTGGGGGCGGTGTTGCGCCAGGCGGCGAGGAGGGCGTGTTTGAGCGGAGCAGCCCGGATGGACTTGAGGGTGATCATGGTGGCGCCGGCGCGGCCCCACGCGCCGGAGGCGGGGGAGAGGGCGGTCGGGTGTTGGGTCATGAACGCGGCCTGCTGGTCGGGGGTGAGTTTGACCATGGCGGTCTGTTCTTTGTCGCCGAGGAGGGAGGCGAAGATCCTGTTGCGGACGCGGAAGTCCGGGTGGCCCATGTGCGCGGATTCCTCGGTGTCGGGGAAGGAGAGGGCGATGCGGCGGAACTGGGTGGGGGACATGGGTGCGCGGGGTGTCGAGCGTTCAGGCACGGGCAGGATGCCCGTGCTACCTGGCGGCGCGGATGATGGAGAGGAACTCGTCGGCCTTGAGGGAGGCTCCGCCGATGAGGCCGCCGTCGATGTCGGGCTGGGCGAGGAGTTCGGCGGCGTTGGAGGCTTTCATGGAGCCGCCGTACTGGATGCGGGTGGTGGCGGCGATGTCGGGGCCGTGGAGCGCGCCGAGGACGGCGCGGAGTTTCTTGTGGGCGTCCTGGGCGTCGGCGGGTGTGGCGGTCTTGCCGGTGCCGATGGCCCAGACGGGCTCGTAGGCGATGACGACGTTGGCCATTTGTTGCGGCGTGACGCCCTTGAGACCCTCAACGGTTTGGGTGCGGTTCACTTCGTCGGTGTGTCCGGCTTCGCGCTGGGCGAGGGTCTCGCCGACGCAGAGGATGCAGGTGAGGCCCGCGTCGAGGACGGCGCGGACCTTGCTGTTGACGAGGGCGTCGGTCTCGCCGATGACGTGGCGGCGCTCGGAGTGGCCGGCGAGGACGATGGAGACGCCGGAGTCCGTGAGCATGGTGATGGAGACCTCGCCGGTGAACGCGCCGTCGGGCTCGAAGTAGGCGTCCTGCGCGCCGAGCATGACCTGAGAGTTGCTGGCTCGGAGAAGCTCGGCGATCTCGCGGAGGTAGACGAAGGGGGGGAAGATGGCGACCTGCGCGCCGGGTGAATCGCCGACGCCGTCGGCCACGGCCTGGGCGAGGGCGCGGGCGGTGGCCGCGGTGGTGTTCATCTTCCAGTTGCCGCCGATGATGGGGGTTCGCATGGAGCGGTCTCGTGCGGGTGGGGAGGGGACGGACAAAACGTGGACGCGGCAGAATACGCGGAAGGGTGGCGTGCGACGCGGGAGCGACGGGCGCGGGATCGACCGTACCATCGCCCATGCCACAGATCAGCACGTTCCTGACGTTCAACGACCAGGCGGAGGCCGCGGCCCGGTTCTACACCTCGGTCTTTCCCAACTCGAGCATCACGCGGATCTCGCGGTACCCGGACCTTGGGCCGCAGTCGCCGTTCAAGACGGCGAGCGTGATGACGGTGGAGTTCACCCTCGACGGGCGGCCGTTCACGGCGCTCAACGGGGGGCCGCAGTTCGCGTTCAGCCAGGGCATCTCCATCGCGGTGATCTGCGACACGCAGGCGCAGGTGGACGAGTACTGGGGCAAGTTCGTCGCGGCGGGCGGAACGCCTGTGGCGTGCGGGTGGATCACCGACCACTTCGGCGTGTCGTGGCAGATCGACCCGAAGGTGCTCATCGACATGGTCTCGCACCCAGATGGGGAGACCGCCGCCAAGGCGATGCGGGCGATGATGACGATGGTGAAGATCGACAGCGAGGGGCTGATACGGGCGGTGGGGAAGTAGACGGCGCACCCGCGCAAGCGTGCCTCAAGCATCGTGCGTGTAGTTCGGCGATTCCTTGGTGATGCGGATGTCGTGGGGGTGGTTCTCGATGACGGTTGCGCCGGAGACGCGGACGAAGCGGGTATTGGCCCGGAACTCGTCGATGGTCGAGCAGCCGCAGTAGCCCATGGAGGCGCGCAGGCCGCCGACCATCTGGTAGACGAAGTCGGCCAGGTGGCCGCGGTAGGAGACGAGACCCTCGACGCCCTCGGGGACATACTTGCGTTGCTTCTGGTCGTCTTCCGGTGTTCCCTTGTGTTGGCCGTAGCGGTCGGCCGCGCCGGCTTCCATGGCTCCTGCGCTGCCCATGCCTCGATAAGACTTGCAGCGTCGGCCGCCGGCGATGACGAGTTCGCCGGGGGACTCGTCGAGGCCGGCGAAGAGGGAGCCGAGCATGACGCAGGATGCGCCCGCGGCGATGGCCTTGGCGATGTCGCCGGACTGGCGGATGCCGCCGTCGGCGATGACGGGGACGTCGCGGCCGGATTCCATCACGCCGCGCAGGGCGTTGAAGATGGCCGTCATCTGCGGGACGCCGACGCCGGTGACGACGCGGGTGGTGCAGATGGAGCCGGGGCCGATGCCGGCCTTGACGGCGTCGGCGCCGGCTTCGACGAGGGCGCGGGCTCCTTCAGCGGTGGCGATGTTGCCGGCGATCACCTCGACGCCGTCCTTGCCCCATTTCTGCTTGATGGTGCGGACGGTGCGGAGGACGTTCTCGGAGTGGCCGTGGGAGGTGTCGATGACGATGACGTCGGCGCCGGCGGCGAGGACGGCCTCGACGCGGTCGTACTGATCGACCCCGCAGGCCGCGCCGCAGCGGAGGCGGCCGCGGGAATCGGTGTTGGCGCGGGGGAAGTCGGAGAGGCGGTCGATGTCGCGCTGGGTGATGAGGCCGGCGAGGGCGCCGTCGGGGGTGACGAGGATGAGTTTCTCGACCTTGTTCTTGTTGAGGATGAGGCTGGCCTCTTCGAGCGTGGTGCCGGGCGCGGCGGTGATGAGGCCCTTGCTGGTCATCACCTCGCTCAGGGGCGTGGACTCGTTCTCGACGAACTTGAGGTCGCGCCGGGTGAGGATGCCGACGACCTTGCCGCGGGAGCGATGGGGCTGCCCCTCGCTTGCGGTGGTGGAGCCCGCCCGCCACGGAGTGTCGGGGTACCCGCCGGCGTCGTCGGTGATGGGGAAACCGGAGACGTTGTGCTCGCGCATGAGTCGGCGGGCGAGGCCGACGGTGTCGGTGATGCCGAGGGTGATGGGGTCGAGGATGACGCCGTTGGCGGAGCGTTTGACCTTGGAGACCTCGCGGGCCTGGGCCTCGATGGGGAGATTGCGGTGGATGACGCCGATGCCGCCCTCCTGGGCGAGGGCGATGGCGAGGGCGGACTCGGTGACGGTGTCCATGGGTGCGGACACGAGGGGGACGTTGAGGCGGATGTTGGGGGTCAGGCGCGTGGAGGTGTCGGCCTGCGCTGGCATGACGTCGGAGTAGCGCGGCAGGAGGAGCACATCGTCGAACGTGAAGCCCTCGGCGACGATCTTGGCCGCGACGAGGTCGGGGATGGGGGGCGCGGAGCCGTTGGACGCGGCGACGGCCCGCGCGGGAGGGG
>CALMPG010000169.1 GCA_937871915.1 uncultured Phycisphaerales bacterium | reverse complement strand
CCAGCCGGCCCCCAAGCCCGACCTCCACCACCGCCGCGTCCACCGCCTGATCCGCGAAATAGCAGAACGCCATCGCCGTGATCAACTCAAAGAACGTCGGCTCCCCCTCGGCTTCCTCCAGCCCCCCCTCCGCCTCCAGCACCCGGCGCGCCAGCCCCACAAACTCCCCCTCCGTCACCTTGTTCCGGTTCAGCCGGATCCGCTCCCGGACGTCCGCCAGGTGCGGCGAGGTATACAGCCCCACCGTGTACCCGCACGCCTCCAGCGCGGCCGCCGCCATCTCGCACGTCGAGCCCTTCCCCTTCGTCCCCGCCACATGCACGCTCTTGAACTCGCGATGCGGATTCCCAAGCAGCCCCATCAGCCGCTCCATCCGCCCGAGTTTCATCGCATCCGCCACCGCCCGCGTCGGCGTCAGCCGCTCCACATCCACCCGCGAAAGCAGCCACCGACACGCCCCGCCAAAGTCCGAAATCTTCGCCACCGCCATCTCCGCGTTCTTCTCCGGCCTCACCGCCACAGCAACTGGTCGCACCTTCGCGCCGGATGTGGGTGTGGCCTTGCCCATGAGGGACTGACAGTATCCCACACTCCCACGCCACAACACAACCCCAATTCAACTCAAACCAGTTCTAAGAATCCCCACACGCCACCCTACTCGGTGGGTACCCCGACACTCCGTGGCGGACTGCCGATGGGTACCTCGACACTCCGTGGCGGACCCCCGGCTCTGTGCTCCGGCTCGAATGTGTGCTTTGAACTTTGAACTGTGTGCTCTGCTATCCAACCTCCACCATCTCCATCTTCGCCATCTCCATCCGCAACCGCTCCACCGTCCCCGCCGTCGCGCCCGTCATCGGCAGCCGCAACACCCCCGTGTCCCGCCCCAGCAACTTCATCGCCGCCTTCACCGGGATCGGATTCGTCTCGACGAACAGCGCCTTGGTCAACCCCGCGATCTCGCGATGGACCGCCAGCGCCTCCGCGTGCCGCCCGTCGAGCGCCGCCGCGCACAACTCGCTCACCTGACGCGGCACAAGATTCGACACCACCGAGATCACCCCGACCGCCCCCACCCCGATCATCGACAGCGTCAGCGGATCATCCCCGCTCAGCACGATCAACCCCGGGCACGCCGCGCACGTCTCGCTCGTCAGGTCCACGTTCCCCGCCGCGTCCTTGATCGCCACGATCCCCGGCACCTCCGAGAGCCGCTTGATCGTCTCCAGCGAGAGCCCCACCCCCGACCGCCCCGGCACGTTGTACAGAATCACCGGCATCTCGCTCGCCCGCGCCACCGCCGTGAAGTGCCGCACCAACCCCTCCTGCGTCGGCTTGTTGTAGTACGGATTCACGCTCAGGCCCGCGTCCGCCCCCGCCCGCGCCGCGAACTTCTGCATCGCCGCCGCGTGCGCCGTCGAGTTCGACCCCGTCCCCGCAACCACCACCAGCCCCAGCCCGTGCCCGATCGCCACCGCTCGCTCCACCAGCCGCTCGTACTCATCGTGCTCGAGCGTCGGCGATTCCCCCGTCGTCCCGCTCACGATGATCCCCGCCACGCCCCCCGCGCCCTGGAACCCGATCTGCTTCTCCAAAGCCCCGAAATCGATCCGCGACCCATCCGCCGTGAACGGCGTCGTGATCGCCGTGAAGCAGCCACGCAGGTTGAGCGAAGTGGGTGAGGTGGACGAGTTCGACGGCGAGGGCATGGGAGACTCCAGAAGGCATGGCCAACAAGCGGCCGCGCACACCAAAGGTATCGGTCAGGTTTGAGGGAGGCGGACAACGGACGAATACAGCACAACCACCGGCAACCGCGTCAGGCGCGTGTGCCGCGTTTCGAGTCCGTGCGTTTGAGCATCGTCCGGGCCATGGAACCCAACAATAGGCCCAAATCTCGCAAAAACAAAGCGGGCCGCGGCATCGCCCAGGGCAATCGCATTATCCATCCGTGACGGCGAGGAGGCGCAAAAGGTACCGGTGGTCCCAACCGGCCAGAAGGC
>CALMPG010000168.1 GCA_937871915.1 uncultured Phycisphaerales bacterium | reverse complement strand
CGTCCAGCCCTTGAGCACGGGCACCTTCGTCCCCGCGGGCACGGGGATGGGCGCGTAGCCGCGCGCGAGGTACCACCTCGCCGCGTCGAGCAGGTTTGCCGGGCCGTCGCTCATCGCCTACTCGTCGTCCCCCTTCGACTTGACGCCGGCGCCCATGATCTTGAGCATCTGCGCCGCGTGCTCGCGGTCCTTCTTGCTCGCGCGGTAATCGAGCAGACGGTCGAGGTCCACAACGGGCTTCACCGCGTACTCGAAGCTGTGCTCGCTCCCGGCCAGCCCCAGGGCGTGCGCGATCGCCTGGGTGCAGCGGCTGGAGCGGTGCGTCCCGGCTGCCGCGAGCAGCAGCGGCACCTCGGCCCGCGTCTGGCCGTGGTACATCAGCCCGCCGACGCTGCGGGCCAGCAGAGATCCGACGCCCTTCGCGTCGTTCTTGTCGATGGGGGCCGAGGCCACGTGCCGGCCCAGCACGCAGCCGTCCTTGTCCGTTTCTTCGATGGTGATCGTGATCATCGTGTGCTCCTGTTCAGAAGGGGATTTCGTCGTCGGGGATGCCGTACGTGGTGCCGACGGGCTGGGGCAGTCGCTCGGGGAGGCCTTCATCGCCCTCGAGCCGCGGTGGCTTGTCGCCCAAGCGGTGCGCCACCACCCGCTCGAACTGCTCGCCCGCTTTTTTCTCGACCGTGATGTGCAGCGCCGGCGCGAGCGCCCCGGCCCGCGCGAGCTCGACCGCTTCATCCGTGCCACCGGGAACGGGTTCGACGGACCGCGCCCGCCACCACGCCTCGGCCTTGGTGCGGGCATATCCGGTATGGTCGAAGCAGACCCACTCGCGGAAGTAGTGGTTGAAGCCGACCCGGTACTCGACGCGCATCGTGAGCGGCGCGGCCGGGTCGTTCCGCTTCATGTGGACGTGGTACGTCGTTTCGCTGACGTGATGCTCTTCGCGGGTTGTCTGGCCGCTGAGGATGCCCTCGGTGCTGGCCTGCGCCTCGTGCTTCTGCTTGTTGGGTTCGGGGAACTGGTGCCCGCACTGCGGGCAGGTCTGGTAGCCCGCAGCGATGAGCGCGTGGCACTGCGGGCACTCCTTCGCCGGGGCCTCGCCCTCGCCACGGTCGTCCGTGGTGACGCGGATGGCATCCACCGGCCCGTGCCGGAGCACGTTGCCGCCGAAGTCGAGCACGAGACAGTCCGCCTTGCCGGGGTGCAGTCGAAAGCCCCGCCCGACCATCTGGTAGTACAGGCCGGGCGACATGGTCGGCCTCACGAGCGCTACGCAGTCGATGTGCGGGGCGTCGAAGCCGGTCGTGAGGACGTTCACGTTGCAGAGGTACTTGAGCGAGCCTGAACGGAACCGGTCGAGGATGCCGCTCCGCACGCCCGCGGGCGTGTCGCCGGACACGAAGCCGCACTCGACGCCGTGCTTGGCCTTGAGCACCTCGACGATGTGCTGTCCGTGCCGGATGCCCGACGAGAAGATCAGCGTCGCGCTGCGGTTGCGCGCATGTTCGACGATCTCGGCGCACGCCCCCTCGACCAGGGCGTCCTTGTCCATCAAGTCCTCGACCTCGCTGGCGACGAACTCGCCGGCGCGGACGTGCAGGTCGTCGGTGCTAACCTTTTGGAGCCCCGCCTTCGTTCGCAGCGGGGAGAGGAAGCCCTGCACGATCAGCTCGCGGACGCCGACTTCGAAGCAGACGTGGTTGAGGATGTTGCCCGGCTCGCAGATCGGGCCGGACTTCATGCGGAAGGGCGTGGCCGTCAGCCCGATGACCCGCGCCAGCGGGTTCACGACCTTCGCGTCGGCGATGAACTGGCGGTACATCCCCTCGCCGTCGGGCGGGATCAGGTGCGCCTCGTCCACGATCAACAGGTCGACCGGCCCCAGGTCGCACGCGCGCTGATAGATCGACTGGATGCCCGCGATGGTGACCGCGTATCCAAGGTCCTTGCGCTTCAGGCCTGCCGAGTAGATGCCCACGGGCACGTCCGGCGCGATGTGCCGGAGCTTGTCCGCCGCCTGCTCGAGGAGTTCCTTGACGTGGGCAAGGATGACGACGCGCCCGTTCCACGGCCCGACCGAGTCGCGGCAGATAGTGGCGATCACGGGCGTCTTGCCCCCGCCGGTCGGGATGACCACGCAGGGGTTGTCGTCGCGGGTCCGCAGGTGTTCGTACACCGCGGCCACGGCTTCGGATTGGTAGGGTCGGAGGTTCATGGCTTGATTCGCGTGATCTCCACCAGCACCTTGCCGCTCGGCGTCACCGGGCCACGCTCCACTTCCAGCCGGTCGATCTGAGAGTCGTCGCGGTACGCACCGCCCTTGGCCAGCGCGTCGAGCAGCGCCTTCTGCACGTTGTCCAGGTCGCGCCGGCGGTGATCGGGCGGGCAGACGGTGACGCGCACCGCCAGGCGCCCCTCCATCCGCTCCACCCGCATCGCCGCGAGGGCGGCGCACACGTCCGTGCGGTAGCGCCGGCCCTCGCGGCTGATGACGGTCCTGTGCCCCATGCGACGCCAGATGTGGTTCACACTCGGCGGGTACGGGAGCTCGAGGACGCGACCAGATGGGCTTATCGCTTCCAGGGCGGCGTACTCCCTGGACCGACGCCCGCGGGCACGCGAGCGCCGGTCGCACCGCCGCCCCCGTTCCCGCCCTTCTTGGCGTAGCCCTTGATGACATTGGTGAACTCGCCGTTGTCGTCGCGTTTCTTCAGCCCGACGTTGATCTCCAGCGGGATGTTGTGGAGCTCGACCGAGTCTTTCGGGGCCATGACTCCTACGGCGCGGCAGATCGCCGAGAGCTCGCCCCGCGCGATCTTCACCGTCATCTCGCTCTTGTTCTCCAGGTTGAGCCTCGCCCACACGAGGCGGCCCTTGTACTCGCCGTCGAGCACTTGAAACGTGAGCTGGAGGTACTTCCCGCCGCCGGTCTTCGTCAGCTTCATCTCCGTCTCGGTGATGACGGCGATGTACTTGCCCGCGGGGATCGGATCGAGCGCGACGGAGGGGTCCACGTTGTTCGCGTCGAAGTTGTTCAGGTTCGCCATGGGTCAGAGTCCTTTCAGTTGGTTGCGGCCGCGCCCTCGCTGTGCGCGGCGTCGGTGTTCTGGGTGGGGGTGATCGGGGCGGCCTCGCCGCGCGAGGCGGCGACGTGCTCCGCGAAGACGCGGTAGTCGAGCGGCAGTTCCTCAGGGAGGTTCAGGCGGTTCTTGGCGACATGCGCCGGGCGCTCGACGGTGCGGATGATCCGCTCGCCGGTGCCGACGCCGTTGTGCCTGGCCTTGTTGAAGGCCTCATCCACCTTGACGGTGAGCACCTTGTACGTGGCAAAGAGCACCTCGTCGGCCCACTCCTGCACGAGCGCGGAGGCGAGCTTGTGCAGCCGGGGCGAGTAGCGGTCGTACGGCACGGTCTCGGGGTTCTCGAACTTCTCGATCTTGGCGTGGGCGATGACGATCACCGTCATGCCGCGATCGCTACGCAGGGCGTCGAGCGCCCCGAGGACCGTCCGCCACTTCTCGATTGCGAACGCGTAACCCTTCGCGTACCCGATCTTCTCAATGCTCTCCGCCTGCTCGTCGTCGCAGACTTCGCGCCAGATCAGCCGCTCCAACCAGTCGAGCGAGTCGATGACGACGGTCCTGTACCCGTGCTCGCCGGCATAGAGCGACTCCAGCGCCGCCATCACGTCGCCGAGCGACCGCGCCAGCGGGAACGACTCGCACTCGATGTCACCGAGGCCGTCCTCGGTCGGGATGAAGATCGGGTTCTCGGCCATCGCGCCGAACGTGCTCTTGCCGATCCCGTGCGTGCCGTACAGCATCACGCGGCGGGGCTTGGGCCGGCGGCCTTTGGTGATCTGGTTCATGAGGCTGGCTGCGGTCATGGGTTCTCCAGTGGGGTCGAGGTCGTGAGGAAAGATGTCGCGGACAAAGTCGCCTTGGCCGAGGCGAACGAGGGGCGTGTGACGGAGGCGGCTCATGCGACCGGCTCGCACGGGCGAGTTGCCGCCGTGGGGCGCTTTGGGAGAGGTCCGTCCGCCCGGACGACCGCGAACGTGTCGTCTCCAAACTCGCGCGTGCAGAAGCCAATGAAGACACGGGCCACGGCGCAGCCGATCTCAGTGCTCGCGTCCAGGACAACCACCCGCCCGTCCGGGTCGATTGCGTACCCTGCGTCGAGCCGGACGGCCGCCTCGCCATACAGACACCCGATGGCGAGGATCGCCAGAAGCAGCGTCTCCTCGACGGCCTCCATATCGACGACGGGTTCAAACACGAGCCGGTACACAGACCGGCCCGAGCGGGCGTTGCCAGTGCTCATGGTGTTCTCCTTGTGCCATCTACGCGAAACGCCCGCGGAGTGGCGAAGACCATCACAGATACTCCTCGAGGCCCGCGTCGCGGAAGATCTGGCGGACCTTGAGAGCGACATAGCGCAGCGTGCTGCGCGGCACGCCCAACTCCTTGGCGGCCGGAGTCAGCGCTTCCCGCAGCATCTGCTCGCAGAGGGCGCGTTGCCTGGCGGTCAGCTTGGTGAACGCGACCTCCAGGTCCACGCGGAGGTCGATCTGCCGACGCCACCCGTCGCCCGACCACGAGTAATCGATGGCGGTGTCGTCGTCCGCGTCGAGCGGCCGGGGGGTGCCACGGCGCTTCTGGGCACGCCGCTCACGGAGGAGCGACAGGAGCCGCGTGCTGACGACCTGGTTGATGAACGCCTCGCGGCTCCCGCGCTCGGGGGCGAAGCGGTCCCAGACTTCCAGCAACTGAGCCATGAGCTCACTGGCGATGTCCTCCGCGTCGGCGCGGCGGATGACGCCGCGCTCGCGGAGCTTCTTGACCTCGGTGCGGATGACAATGTTGGCGAAGGCGAGATGCTTGGGGTCGATCTTCATTGGCTTGGTCTTTCTGTGCGCAGCCACAGCGCCGAGGCGCGCGGCCGCGTTGAGTGCTGTCAGGTGGGATGACGGGACGGGTTGATTGCCGCGGCAGTCGTCGAGGAGGTTCGAACGCGGCAGCGTTGTGATGGGCGGATTCGCCCGAGGCAGGTCGCGTGGTGCGACCGCAGTTCGCGCTACGCGCGGTCAGGACGAGTCGGGGGCGACCGCCCGCGAGTGTCGGGGATGAGCGAGTTGCAGGTCATCGCGAGACTCCATGTGCCCTCGCGGGCAGGCCAGTGATCAACTGGCGGGAGTCTCGCGCCTTCGCGGCGTCGGATCAGTCCTGACTAGTCATGACTGGTCGATCAGTTTCGACGCCTCCAAGCCGCGCGGCGTGAGGAAGTAGCCGCCGCGTGTGCCGTGGTGGCGAGCGTTGTCGAGGAGACCCATCTTCACAAGATTCGACATCGCGGCCTTGAATGTCGCATCGGCGACGTAGTTGCCTGCCCACTTTGCGAGCATGGCTTGCCCCGGCAGCCGGCCCGAGTTGGGGCCTACCAGGCCCTTCTCGGCCAGCGCGATAATCGCCTCTCGCTCCATCGGCTTGAGGCGTTGCACCTGCGCCTTGAGCGCTGCGAGGTCAATCGGCGGCGATGCCGACGCGGCGTGAGGAATCGCCTGCTGCGCGAACGTCTCCCAGGCGGAAAGGCGATGCCACGCGCCGTCGCGTTCGTCGAGCACGTCCTCGAGCGGCACGAGCACCACTCGGCCATCTGCGACGGCGGGGTCCTGCGACTCAGACCAGTGCTGCCGCGTGAACGTCGTGACAATCACCGGACGATGCGCCCTCTGCCGCACATCCAGAAGGTGCCGCGCGAGATCGCCGCGCGAATACGAGACCACGACCGACACGCGGGTGCTCACCACTGGCTCCGGCCGCCATTCCCCGATGAAGAGCACGCCAGGGAGTGGCGTCGTTGGCTCGCGCGTCTCGTGGAGCCCCAGCACGCCGCACAGGTGGCTTCGAAGCCGCCGCTCGCAGGGGCGACGAAGCACGCGATCCGCGTGCGACAGCTCGACCGGCCCATCCATCTCCTCGTCGCACACGGCCACCGCGCGACCGTCGCCATGCTCCACAATCCGCATCGCGGGCTTGCCTGGTCGCGACCACCGCTGAGCGAGACGACTCGTGTCTCGAAGCAACGACTGAATCACGGCGAAGCCGTCACCGGCCTCGCGTTGCCAGTCCGCCAGCGTCGCTCCCGCCAGGGAAAAGCGTTCAAGACACAGCAAAGAGCGTCTGGGCGACGGCATTCAGGGACTCCGTTCGCGTCATGAGGAACTTCCGATCCTCCAGGAACAGCTCGATGACCTCGGCCGCATCGTCGTGCTCGTATGTCGCTTTGATCGGCGGCTCGAGTAAGACGGGCCGAACCCGCTTCTCACCGACGAGTTTGAAGCAGAGCTTGGCCTTGGTCATGAGCGCGGAGTCGTCGATCCGATTGCCGACCAACTGCAACGCGGTGAACACGTTGTCCGGTCCCAGCCGCACTTCGACGTGATCGAGTGCTGGGTGCTCGAGGTCGAGGGTGGCCAAGGTGACTTCCTCGATCTCTTTGAATTCGCCCGGGTCCAGAATGGACGGGTCTATGGCACGGATCGGCTCAAGCGAGTACCGCGGCGGCGGCTCGAATGAATCGAACAGGGCCTGGTTGTTAAAGATGTGTAGGCCGATGTAGTGGCAGTAGGCGCGCACGTCCCCCTGCGCCCGAGCGTTGACCAGGAGATCCCCGTGACGCGGATCGTACCGGACCACGTCATACAACTCGGGCCGAAGCACCAGCCGCCGCGACTCGTCCTGGTCGTCGATCACGGGCTGAGTCCGAAGCGTGTCTCCGCGGCGGATCATCAGCCGTAGTCCATCACCTTCCGGGAATGCATGCACCCTTGTGCCGCCGCCTCGGTTCCGCTTCTGGAAGTCCCGGCGGAGGCTCGCCTCGACAAGTGAGCACCGCTTCTTCCAGTCCTTGGGCAACTTGGGGATCGTCTTCTTCACGGCGAGGTAGCGGCAGATCCGCCGCGGCCGAAGCGAGGCCAGTTCGACGTGGAGGTCTTCGAGGAGATTCGGCGCCTTCAGGAAGATGCGAACGGCGAGGTCGGCGGTCGGGTCCTTCGGGTCCGCCTTGAGTTTCGCGCGCCCGGCGAGCGCCACGAGGCGATCGTGCATCTCCGGCTTGGACACGTCCCCCAGCAGCACCAGCATCTCGGGCAAGCCGGGGGGCAGGTTCGTCCCCGCCATGACGACGAGCGAGAGGCGGTCGAGCACCTCGCTGTCGAGGTCGCGCTCGCTTCGGATCTTCAGGCCTTGAGCCGCGAACCACTCCAGGTAGGGCCCGAGCAGGCGGAAAAGGCCCGGCCTGTCGATGTCGCGGAGGATGGAGGGCGTGAGAAACCGGGGTCGGAAGGGGTCTGCCATCGCTCTACTCCTGGGGTCGCTGAGTCATGCCTGCCCGAGATGTTGTGCTCTGCCTGCTCAGGGCCCGAGAATCGCCTGCGAGACGGGGTGTGAAGGTCCTTTCCGGCCGGGCCGAACCGAACCCGGTCGAGTTTCGTAGATTGCACTGGTTGCGATTATTGCAGATGGACGATAGACTGTCCACTGGAGAGGACCCACCCATGTCGACTACCGCCATGCCACCCCGAAACGCCCGGATCGGCCCGGTCGCCCCGACCGACCACGACGTTCGGCTCGCCCGGGAGTCCAGTCGGAGGCTCTCGCCGTACGCCAAGCAGGACCTTCGGGTCCGTATTACCGACGGTGACGGCCCCGACATCCTGCTCCCCGCCGCCGCCGTCCAGCTTCTGGTCCACCTGCTGACGCAGATGGCCGAGGGCAACGCCGTCACGCTCATGCCGATCCACGCCGAACTGACCACGCAGCAGGCCGCCGACCTCCTGGGCGTCTCGCGGCCGTTCCTCGTCAAGGAGCTTGACGCCGGGAGGATCGACTACCGCAAGGTCGGCACGCACCGGCGTGTACTCTTCGTCGAGCTCATGCGGTACAAGGACGCGATGGACGCCAAGCGCCACGAGGCCCTCGACGAGCTGACGAAGCAGGCGCAGGAACTCCGTATGGGCTATTGATGCGCCGGCCACCCGGCAAGGATGCGACGGCGCGATGGCGACCTTCACAGCACTCTACGACTCATGCGTGCTGTACCCGGCTCCGCTCCGGGATTTCCTCATGCGCCTTGCGCTGACCGACCTGTTCCGCGCACGCTGGACCGACCGCATCCACGATGAGTGGATCGGCGCGGTGCTGAAGGAGCGAGAGGACCTCAAGCGGGAGCAGTTGGAGCGCACGCGCGAGTTGATGAATGCCCACGTCCGGGACTGCCTCGTCGTCGGATACGAGCCGTTGATCAACGGCCTGGAGCTGCCCGACCCGGATGATCGCCATGTCGTTGCGGCGGCGATCCGCGCCCGGGCCGATGTGATCGTCACGTTCAACCTGAAGGATTTCCCCAACCAGTACCTCGCAGGGTTCGGCATCGAGGCCCAGCACCCCGACGAGTTCATCTCGCACCTGATCGATCTAGCCCCGGGCGCGGTGTGCTCCGCGGCAAAACGCCAGCGCGAGGCGCTGCGCAACCCGGCGAAGTCCGTCGAGGAGTACCTCGACTCGCTAGCCGCGCAGCGCCTTCCGGACACCGTCTCCCGCCTCAGCGAGTTCGGCCACCTGCTATAGAGCCAATGAGCGCTCGCCACGTCTCCCGTTGCTTCCCCCAATCCGCTTCCGCCGCGATCGTCCGAACCTCCCGCTCCGACACCGTCTCCCGTTCCCCCGCCACCCGCGGCAGGAACAGGATCGCCACCTGGATGTCGGGCGCGAGGTTCAGCAGGTTGACGATCTGGCTCACGCGGGCCCGGGTGACATGGCCCAGCTCGGCGATCTCGGCGAAGTCGGCCATCTCGCCGCTCCGCACCAGGTCGTCGAACCGAATCGCCAGCGCCATCAGCCGCGAGATCCGCGGCACGCGTCCCGTGGGCACCGGTTGCGGCGCGGCCCGCTCGCCAGCGTGCATTGCCCGCGAACCGCACTGCCCCGTGGTAAAGCGAACCTTGAAGTCGAGCCTGATGCCGTCGTTCATGCCGCTTCCTCCTCATGCCCGCGCTGGCCGATCGACCGCAGACCCAGCGGGTGGAACGTGATCGACACCGAACCCTTCGTCGCGTCGTAGTCCACGCGCTGGACGAGCATCCGCATGAGCCGAGCCTGCTCCTTGGGCGTGAGGCGCGACCACACGCCGTCGAACTCACCGAGCGCGGCGTCCACATCGGCCTTCGTGATTTCCCCCGCGCTCGTCTCGGCGATCTTCTGGTTCAACGCCGCGGCCCGCTCCTCGCACGCCTTCACCTTCTCGTGCAGGTCCGCCAGCCGTGCCGCCGCGTGGGCGTCGGAAGCCGCGTTGCGGGCGGCGCGGGCCAGGTCTGCCTGGAGCCGGGCCATCTCGCGCTCGACCGCGCTCAGTTCGGCCTCCGCTGCCATGCGCTGAGCGGTCAACTGCTCGCGGCACTTCGCCAGCGTCAGGGAGAGGAGCGCCGGGTCCCTCCCGATGCTCCGGATCTGCTCGACCACGAACTTCTCGATCTGCTCGGCGGGCAGCGACCGGCACGGGCACGAGTCCCACCCCTGCTTCTGCGCCTTGTAGCAGACGTAGTAGCGGTACACCCGCGTCCCGTTCTTGTTGGTCATCGTGTGACCCATCGAGAGCCCGCAGGGGCCGCAGTGAATGAGCCCCTTGAGCAGCGCGCCGAACTTGTTCCTCGCCACCATCCCGCCGTCGCGGCCGTTGTGCCGGAGCATCTCATTGACCTTGGCCCACAGGGCGTCGTCCACGATCGCCTCGTGCTCACCCGCGAACGTCTCGGCCTTGTACCGCACCCGCCCCCGGTACAGGATGTTCGTCAAGACCTTCAGCACGGCGGGCTTGTCCCACTCGCGCCCGCCGTACGCCGCCCCCTTGGACGTTCGCACGGCCTTGGTCCGCAGGCCGCGCCCGTTCAGTTCGCGTGCGATGTCCAGGAGCGACCGCTTCGCCCGGTACAGCCCGAAGATCTCTCGCACGAGTTCCGCTTCATCCCGGTTCACCACCAGCTTCTTCGTCACCGGGTCCACGTCGTACCCGATCACGGAGCGCCCACCCGACCACTTGCCCTTCCGCCGCGCCGCCGCGATCTTGTCTCGCGTCCGCTCGGAGATGATCTCCCGCTCGAACTGCGCGAACGACAGCAGGATGTTCAGCGTGAGCCGTCCCATCGACTGCGTCGTGTTGAACTGCTGGGTGACGGAGACGAACGAGACCTTCTTCCGCTCGAAGATTTCCATCATCCGGGCGAAGTCGATGAGCGACCGGCTCAGCCGGTCCACCTTGTAGACGACGATGCAATCGACCTTCCCCGCCTCGATGTCCGCCATAAGCCGCTTGAGCGCCGGCCGGTCCATGTTGCCGCCGGTGAATCCGCCGTCGTCGTACCGATCGGGCAGGCAGACCCATCCCTCGTTCTTCTGGCTGGCGATGTACGCCTCGCCACTTTCGCGCTGGGCGTCGAGCGAGTTGAACTCCTGCTCGAGCCCCTCCTCGGTGCTCTTGCGGGTGTAGATCGCGCACCGAATCCGCGTGGGTGCCTTCGATTCGGGTCGCTTCTTCATGCTCCGGCCTCCGCCTTCTTCTTCCCGCGGGCCGACGGCAGGCCGAAGAAGCTCACCCCGTTCCAGTGCGCCCCGGTGATCTTCTGAGCGATCGCCGTGAGCGACCGGTACACCTCGCCCTCGTACTCGAACCCGCGGGGCAGGACCCGCACCACGATCGCCCGTCCCTTGTACTCCCGCCGGATCACGGCCCCCGGCTTCGGGAACGAGTCGGGCCGCCCCGCGTCGAACGCCGCCGCGACCGTTCGCCCCGGGCCGTTCGCGGCCGCGTCGGGGGGACGCGGTGCGCTCAGGCGGATCTCCGCGTCGTCGGCCAGTTCGAGCGCCCGCCGCCGTGCCCGCTCCGACAACCCGCCCTCGCGGAGCGCCTGCATCCGCCAGACGATCCGCTTGACGAGGTACTGTTTGTGGTTGGTCCGCGTGGGCTCGCCGAAGACCTCGGCGTAGCGCTGCTTCAGTTCGGGGACGGTGAGTCGGCCCAGGGCCTTCACCGTCGCGGGGATGTCATCGGGCGGGGGGATCATCGGGACTCTCCGGTTCGCAAGGCGTCAACCAAGCGGACGATCAAGGCGAACCGGTCCCAAGGGTTCAAGTCCATCTTCCTCTCTTTCTGCCGGGGCCGAGATGTCGCCCGACTCGCCCATGCGGCGGGCATCCTCGCGCCGGCGGCGGATGCCGTCCGCCAGAATCTGGGCGATGGTGTGCAGCCGCTTGGTCGGAGTCAGCAGCGCGAGGTCATCGCGCTCGGCCCCCTCGTCGAGGTCGATGGTCATGCGTGCGTCCGTGCGCGAGCCCGTGGGGGGCCAGCGATGGTCAGTCGTGCTGGCCCACTACCGGAGGGCCGTTAACCACCATCTACGCGAACGGAGCAGAATGTGGCGAAAAGTCGGGCATCGCGCCCACTGGCTCTGGCTCGTTCGGGGGTCGAACCTTGTCGAGAACACGAATGGCAGGCGTGGCACCGCCCGATCACTCAGCGGTGGCGGACGAGCGGTGCTCTACCTACTGAGTGTCTCGTGAATGAAGAGCCGCTGGCTGTTGAGTCGCTGATTCTCGGGTTCCAGCTTCAAGCCCTCGTCGCAGTAGACGGCAGCCTCTTGGAACTCGCCACGTCGGCAACACGCATCGACGAGCATTGAGAGAGCACGGATGTTGTGCCAGACTTCGGCTCGTGTGTCGGGATCTTTGTAGAGCGAGGCAATGAGTGCGACCTTGGCATCGCCGAGCACACCCTTGCCCTTCCCAATTAGCGCATTGTTCCGCGAAGTCTTGCCCTCTGCCTTCAGCTGGTTGCCCCAAAGGAGCAACGCGCAGCCGTAGCGCGATCGGCGATCGTTGCTTTCAGGGTCTTTGTCAACCAGTTCCTTGAACTGTGCGGCGGCATCTTCGTGGAACCCTAGTCGTTGCTGCAGGTTTCCAAGGAAGAGAAGAAGCGAATCGACGCCTTGCGCGCTCTGCGCATGCGCTTTCATTTCGGCGAACAACTGCTGAAGGGTCTCATCGCTGAACGGCGTGAGCATCCGCTCCCACTCATCCAACGTGTGTCCCCAGTCCGGCGCATGTGCGCGTCTCCCCAACTCAACGAAGGCAGCGAGAATGTCGCGGATGCTGGGGCCAGCCGGGACGAGAGGCGTGGTAGACTGACTTTTTGGGTCCGGCGCTATCGCCTGCAAGGCCTTTGGTTCCACTTCAGGAGCGGGCGTAGCGGAGACGGCGGGCGCAGGAGTGGGAGGTGGCGCGACAGTTGGCACTGATGCGGCCGGGACAGACGTAGCATCGGGTGCGACCTCTGCTGGGACAGATAGAACCAAGCCGAAAAACTCTCGCCAGTCGTGGGATGCGGGACGAACGTCGAAGTCTCCGCTCCGGTAGGAGAGAAACTCGGCCTCGCCATCTCCATAAGTGTTGAGAAAGACGTAGTCCCGCAGCGTCCGTTCATACCGCATCATGGGGCCAAGACGAACACAGTCCTCAAACGAATCCAACGAGTCGCCAACATAAAGGGAGTGCCATCGTGGCTTGGTGGAACGGTCTCCAAGTGGGATACTGCGCGGGGCGCTGTCGGGTGCCTCCGGGTTCATGACGAATGCGTGAGTCGGGTCGGATGGGTCGTATCGGAGTGGGACCGCGAACTTCCAGTTTGAGCCAATCTGAAGACCCAGCACGTACTCCTCGAGAGCCGCGGTGAGCAAGTCGTTGTATCTTTCGGCAAAGCGAGGGGTGAGCGCGCCATGAGAGAACGCGTTTCGGAGGTAAACGACTTGCCCCAAGCAATCCAAGCCGGAATAGGCTTGAATGGGACCGTCAGAGGGAAGTGTCTGTCGGACGGCACCGATGTACTTGCTCAGCCTCGACAGGACACTGTTTTTGCGACCGGGCTCGCGGAGCCACTTCATCGAGACCGCCAGCCACGCGGGACCGCTGCGCGCGAGGTAGCCGCTGTGCTGACGAACGATCCCTAACCAGGTTCCGAGGCTCGGTCGGTTCTGAACGAAGGCATTCTCGAAATCGACGCAGTATGACTGATTCAGGCTTCGCTCTATGTGGACCGCGTGTGCCGCATTGCCAAGGAGCTTGATGACTACTTCGTAGCACGCCATGAGGCGGACGAACCGATGCACGGAGTCATCCAACTGATCAGAGTCAGTCGCGATGGACTTCAAACATGTGGGGCACATCTTGAGCGCTTCTGGCGTCAGGCATTGGTCCGGCATCGGCGACCTCCGAGAAGCGAAGGATACGGTGAGTGCCAAACGCCTGCCGTCGAACTGAGTGCGCGCACATGGACTCTCTCGTTCGGAGCCGTTCCGATCGGCGTCCACCCCTGATCGGAACCCCACGTCAAATCGGCGTGGGCGCTAACCGAGAGTCGGAGAGAGTTTGAGAGGTTCGGCCGAGAGGGCGACGCGAACGCCCGGGGTTCTCGTCGCAGCCCGATCGGGCCGACGCAAACGGAGAGCGCGGCGGCCAACCCGGTCCCGCGTTTGGCCCGGAATCTCCGACGATTCCGCCACCCCGCCCGGACGCCGGAAACCGGCCGGGCCGTAAAGCAAAACCGGCCCGCTTTCGCGGGCCGGTCTAAAGCTCCCCGAGAGCAACCGTGTTCGAAGTGCTAGTGGGGGGGGAGCCCCGTCGCGTGTCCATTGGAGATGCGCCGTCACTGCGACCTCCGAGCAAAACCCTACTCGGCCGGTCAAACAACCGACAGCGGCCGTCAAGTCGGGTACGAAGAGGCGTTGGCCTTGGGCCATTTGATCACCGGGTACAAATCCCCCGTTTCCGTTTCGTAACGGTTGATCGCCTCTAACAGTTCTTCCAGAAACGCGATCGCCACCTGCTCCGAGGCCGTCGGTGAGGAAGGCCGGAAAACCTCGCCGCCGGCGCGCACGTCGTAGCCCGCGTGCAGCGTCAGGTCGGCAATCATGCACCATGCATCGGGCCACGGCTCTTGCGGCCGCAGCGAGGTCGGGCAATGCACCCGCATCCACTGCCGGATGCGATCCATCAGCGTTGTATTGGCAGGACTGTGCCGGGCGAACCGCCCAGGCCACGCCCGGCGCGCGTCGCCGACCGATTCGGGCGGATGCTGGAGGCGATTGAGGCGTTCGAGGGCGGCGAGACGGCTGGCGAGGTTCTTCATGCTCCAACAGTGCCGTCGAGGGCTATTTTGCCTAAACATGATCGTGCGCGGACATCCTTCGATGCATCCAGAGTCTCATGAAGACCGCGATCGCCGCGGGCATCCGGATCCCCTGCCAGGAGGCCAGCCTCAACCCCGGACATCCAAGTCTCCCGCCGTCGCGCGGCGTGGGAGGAGGACAGAGGGGGGGAACAAAGCGACTGTGTCTGCGAAAACCGGGGAAGCGAAGTCTTTTCCCGGCACCCCCATTCCAGAGAATGCCGGGTCACATCCGGCATCCATCGGGGATGCGGACGCTTGCCGGGCGACCCGCCCGTGGGCTCGCGGGTGTCAACATGGCCTCGCGGTTCCTCCGCGAGCATCGTCCGTACACTCACCGCCCAACAGTTGAATCCTCATGGCGTGTGGCGTAATCGATGAATGCAGTAGAGATCGAGGAAGCAGTCTCGCAGTTGGTAGAGGCACCGTTTGACCGAGAAACGTTCCCCTGCGATTTTTTGCGCGCCTTCGGCCAGAACGATGCCACCATCCGCAAGCTGAAGTCCGGGGACGCGAACAAGTCCGATATGGCCGGAGGCGTCCTTCAGCGGAACAAGCACAACATTCACCTGCTCACCTGCGCCCCCGGCGAAGTCGCGGCGGCGATGAGCGCCCTGCGAGCCAGCCCGGCGACGGCCAAGCACAAGGCACGTTTCATCCTTGCCACCGACGGCCAGACCATTCAGGCCGAGAGGTTCGAGGATGGCGAGGTGCTCGCCTGCGACTACACCGATCTTCCCAACCGATTCGCGTATTTCCTGTCGCTGGCGGGCATCTCGACCGTCAAGCGGATCGACGAGAACGCGTTCGACATCCGCGCCACCGGGCGGCTGAACAAGCTCTACGTTGAGTTGCTGAAGGTGAACCCAGATTGGGACACCGAGGCCCGGCGGCAGGACCTCAATCACTTCTTCGCCCGGCTGATCTTCTGCTTCTTCGCGGAGGACACCAGCATCTTCATGGGCTCCGGCCTGTTTACGAGCACCATCGAGCAGATGACCGAGCGGAACGGCTCGAACGTGCACGAGGTGCTGGGGGAGATTTTCCGGGCCATGGATACCAAGCCCGCGGAGCGAGAGGCGGCCGGGACGCGGCCGTACGCCGATTCGTTCCCATATGTGAACGGCAACCTCTTCGGCGGCTCCACCGACTCCCCGAGGTTCAGCCAGGCCGCCCGCAACTACCTGATCTTCGTGGGCAACCTCGACTGGAAGCTCATCAACCCCGACATCTTTGGCTCGATGATCCAGGCCGTTGCCGACGATGAAGAGCGCGGCGCCCTCGGCATGCACTACACCAGCGTGCCGAACATCCTAAAGGTGCTCAACCCGCTCTTTCTTGATGACCTGCGGGCCAAGCTGGAGGAGGCGGGGGACGGCAAGACGCCCGGCTCGGCCCGGAAACTGCTCAACCTGCGCAACCGTCTCGCCCGCATCCGTGTCTTTGACCCCGCCTGCGGCAGCGGGAACTTCCTTGTCATCGCGTACAAGGAGATGCGGCAGATCGAGGTGGAGATCAACCAGCGCCGCGGCGACGTGGGCCGCACATCGGAAATCCCAATCAGCAACTTCCGCGGTATCGAACTCCGGCACTTCCCGGCCGAGATCGCCCGGTTGGCCCTCATCATCGCGGAGTTTCAGTGCAATGTCCTCTTCAGTGGTGAGATGTTTGCGCGGCAGGAATTTCTGCCGCTGGACGCGGAGAACTGGATCACGTGCGGAAACGCTCTACGAGTTGACTGGTCGAGCGTCTGCCCGCCGACTGGGACGGGCGTGAGGCTGACGGGCGACGACTTGTTCAATACGCCGAAGGATCAAGCGGAAATCGACTTCGAGAATAAGGGCGGGGAGACGTATATCTGCGGAAACCCACCGTACAAAGGGCAGTCGGAACAGACAGACAACCAAAAGGCCGATCTCGAGTTTCTCTTTGGTGAGTCGCCCGTGGCTTGGAAGACTCTGGACTACGTCGCAGGATGGTTTTTTAAGTTCTCGCGATATTGTGCCGCGTGCGATGCTAATGCGGGTTTTGTCAGCACGAACTCGATCGCGCAGGGTCAGCAAGTTCCCGCGCTATGGCCCACGCTCTTTGGCGCCGGCCTAGCCATCAAGTTTGCCCGGACTTCCTTCAAGTGGACTAACTTGGCTGCGAAGAAGGCGGGGGTAACGGTGGTTGTGATTGGACTTGGACGGGCCGGCTCAGCCCCGGTGTGTTTGTACAGCGAGGATGGATCGGAGCAGCCAGTCAGACGAGAGGTCCCATTCATTGGGCCCTACTTGGTTCCAAACTCGAAGGTGATCGTTGAATCCTCCAGGCAACCGCGCAATGGCCTGCCACCGATGGACTACGGGAGCAAGCCGGCGGACGGTGGCGGACTGGTCATTACTCCAGACGAGTTCTTGTCGATATCCGATTCCGTTGCTAAGCGATTCATCAAACCGTACGTGGGTAGTGATGACTTCATTGATGGCAAACTCCGGTATTGCCTTTGGGTTCCAGACGTCGCGCTCGACGAGGCACGCACTTCGACATTCATTCAAGCCCGCGAATCTCTGGTACGACGTTTCCGTACGAAGAGTAAAAAGGCTCAGACACGAGAGCTCGCCGAGCATCCACTTCGTTTTGCGGAGATCAGGTACGCCGAGAATCAAGCGGGGAGCATCCCGCTGCTTATCCCAATTCATACGGCGGAGGACAGACGCTGCCTTCCCGTAGGGGGACTTTCACACGGCGCCGTCGTTTCAAACGCTGCCTTTGGGCTCTATGACGCTCCATTGTGGTGTTTGGCGCTGATCGCTTCGCGACTCCACCTCGTGTGGGTCGGTACAGTCTGCGGAAAGATCAAGACCGACTACCGTTACTCTAACACTTTCGGCTGGAACACCTTCCCCGTCCCCACGCTGACCGACGAGAACAAGGCCGCCCTCACCCGTTGCGCCGAGGACATCCTGCTCGCCCGTGAGGCCCACTTCCCCGACACGATCGCCGACATGTATGACCCCGAGGCGATGGACACCAAGTACCCCGACCTGCGGGCCGCCCACGACCGCAACGACGAGACGCTGGAACGCATCTACATCGGCCGCCGCTTCCGCAACGACACCGAGCGGCTGGAGAAGCTCTTTGAGATGTACACGCAGATGACGGCCAAGGGAGCGGGCGCCGCGCCCGCCAAGTGGGCCAAGACAAGAGGAAACTGACGCATGGCTGACCCGGCCCCGATCGCAATCCCGACCGTCTCCGTTCGCTATGCCCACGATGGCCGCTCGGCCAAGCCCGATGCGCTGGGCATGCGGCCGATGCAGGCGCGTGTTTGGCTGCAACGTGGCGAGCGCTACCTGCTGATCAAGAGCCCCCCGGCTTCGGGCAAGAGCCGCGCGCTCATGTTTGTAGCGCTCCACAAGCTCAAGAACGACGGGTGCAAGCAGGCAATCATCACCGTGCCGGAGAGGAGCATCGGCGCCAGCTTTCACGATGAGCCGCTGAGCAAGTTTGGCTTTGAGGCCGACTGGAAAGTCGAGCCGAGGTGGAATCTCTGCGATGCCGCCGGGGGCGACAACGGGGGCAAGGTGGAGGCCGTCCGCAAGTTTCTGGCCAGCGGTGACAAGGCCTTGGTCTGCACCCACGCCACGTTCCGCTTCGCCTTCGAGAAGCTCGGGGCGGAGGCGTTCGACGAGCGGTTGATCGCCGTGGACGAGTTCCACCATGTCTCCTCGAACGAAGACAGCCGCCTAGGCGAGTTCGTCCGTGCTCTGATCGCGCGGGACAAGACGCACATCGTGGCCATGACCGGGAGCTACTTCCGCGGCGATGCCGCGGCGGTGCTGCACCCCGACGATGAGGAGAAGTTCCGCACCGTCACGTATACCTACTACGAGCAGCTCAACGGGTATGAGTTCCTCAAGGAACTGGACATTGGGTACTACTTCTACACCGGCTCGTACCTAGAGCAGAAGGAAGGGAAGAAGAGCATCTTCGATGTGCTGAATCCCGACGAGAAGACGATCATCCACATTCCCAACGTGAACGCCCGTGAAAGCACGCGGGACAAGATCAACGAGGCCAACGCGATCCTGAGCGGGCTCGGGGAGTGGCAGGGTGTGGACCCCGCGACAGGGTTTCAGCGGGTCAAGTCGAAGTCCGGCAAGATTCTCCGGGTTGCGGACCTGGTGGACGACGATGAACGACGGGAGCGGGTGGCCGCGTCGCTCCGGGACTCCTCGCAGAAGAACAATCGCGACTATGTGGACATCATTATCGCGCTGGGCATGGCCAAGGAGGGCTTTGACTGGATCTGGTGCGAGCACGCCCTGACGGTCGGCTACCGGTCGAGCCTGACGGAGATCGTGCAGATCATCGGACGGGCGACGCGCGATGCTCCGGGCAAGCTCCGGGCGCGGTTCACCAACCTGATCGCGGAGCCGGATGCGAGCGAGGAGGCAGTTGTCGAGGCGGTGAACGACACGCTCAAGGCCATCGCCGCGAGTCTGTTGATGGAGCAGGTGCTGGCACCACGGTTTGAGTTCAAGCCGAAGGACCCGGGGGGGGGCGGCCCGCAGCCGGGGCTGGACTATGGGCCGGGCGGCTACCAGCATGGCAAGGAGAATGTCGGGGTCAATCCGGAGACGGGTGCCATCCAGATGGAGATCCACGGGCTGGTCATGCCCACGAGCGAGGAGGCGCAGCGCATCTGCCGCGAAGACCTGAACGAACTGGTCACGGCCTTCGTGCAGGACGAGAAGACCGTGCAGATGGGGATGTTCGACAAGGAGACCCCACCGCAGGAAGTCACGCAGGTGCGGATGGGCAAGATCGTCAAGGAGAAGTACCCGGCCCTGACCGACGAAGATCAGGAGGCCATCCGCCAGCAGGCCATCGCGGCGATCAATCTTGTGCAGAAGGGGAAGGAGGCGATGGCCAAGTTGTTCGAAGAGGGTGGGGAGAAATCCGAGAACACCGCCCTGATCGACGGCATCCGCCGGTACTGCATGTCCGTGCGGGAACTCAACATCGACCTGATCGACTCAATCAACCCCTTCGGCGCGGCCTACGCCATCATGGCCAAGTCGCTGGGCGAGTCCCGGCTCCGAGCGATCGCTGGTGTGATCGCGGGAAGAAAGTCTACGATGACACCCGAAGAGGCTCGTGTGGTCGCCGACCGTGCCGTGAAGTGGAAGAAGGAGCGTGGTCGGTCGCCTTCGCTCACGTCTCCGGACGTGTGGGAGAAAAAACTTGCCGAGGGTGCTCAGGCGTACATGCGGTACGCGAGCGAAGGCCACTACAGGAAGAAGGCGTAAGCGGCCATGAGCGAGATCGACGATGAATCACTGATGCGGGAACTCGCCGAAGACTTCGGCGTGGAGGAGAAGCCCACCGGCCGCTCGGCCCTCGAACAACGCGTTCTTGCGGGGTTTGAGGAGATCGAGCGGTTCGTCGAACAGCACGGGCGGCTGCCGCTGCATGGGGACGGGTGCGACATCTTCGAGCGGCTGTACGCAGTACGGCTGGATCGCCTGCGAGCGTCCCCCGAGTGCCGTGCCGTGCTGAGGGATGTGGATGCCAAGGGGATTTTGGGTCCGGCCTCCGACGCGGCGGGTGAGGCAAAGGCCGAGCCGGATGACGCCGAGTTGCTCGCCGCGCTCAGTGACTACGCGGCGGAGGACGACGTGACCAAGCTGGTACACGTTCGCACGCACGAGGAACGCGCCGCGGCCGAGGAGATCGCTCAGCGCACGCCGTGCGCCGACTTTGACCACTTCCGCCCCGTGTTTGAGAAGGTCCAGCGCGAGCTAGATTCCGGCGTACGGACAACCAGCCAGTACGTAGGGGGGAATCCCGACATCAACGAGGGCGATCTGTTCATCATCGGCGGGCAAAAGGTCTTGGTCGCGGAGGTCATTGAGCGGTTGGAGCGGTTCGGCCCCAACGGGCGCGTGCGGGTCATTTACGACAACGGTACAGAGAGCGAAATGCTCATACGTTCGCTCCAGCGGTCCATGTCAAGAGAGGCCGATGCCAATGGTCGGCGGATCAGCCCGCTCACGCCCGCGCCGCTCTTTGCGGAAGCGGAGGAAGCGGGAGATCAGCAGTCCGGACGCGTGTACGTGCTTCGGAGCAAGTCCGAGCACCCGTATGTGGTGCAGAACCGGGCGATCCTGCACAAGATTGGCGTAACTGGCGGCGACATCAAGGCACGCGTCGCGAGTGCGAAGAGGGACCCGACGTATTTGTTGGCAGATGTCGAAGTCGTCGCTTCCTACCTGCTCGCAAACATCGACCGCAGGAAGCTTGAGGCCTTGCTCCATCGGGTGTTCAGCGGCGCTCGCGTGGACATGACGCTCAAAGACCGCTTTGGGTTTGACGTTGCGCCCGAGGAGTGGTTCTTGGTGCCCCTGCCCGCGATCGACGAAGCGATCCAGAGGATCAAGGACGGGTCCATCGACCGTTTCAGATACGATCCCCGGTCGGGCGGGTTCGCACCGTAGGGGCAGCCCCGTGCTCATCACGACCGCCCGTACCCCAGGCCGCCGGAGGATGGTACTTCGTGGCGTGACGAACTCCGTTCGGGGTGGGCGTGCGGCACCGGCGTGGTTGTGGTGTCCGCGAGTACTCCGCCGACGGGGCGCCGGCGCTTGGTGGGCCGCTCGGGCGATTGGTTCATCTAGACCACCCTCGCGCTTTCACCGTTTCTACCACCGCCCACGGTGCGATGTGGTCAAGATACCGCGCCGTGGTCGAGATGTCTGTGTGCCCGAGTTGCTTGGAGATCACCCCGATGTCCACGCCCTCCTCCCGTAGTTCGGCCGCGTGGGTGTGGCGGAGGCCGTGGGCGTGCACGCGCTTGGCGATGCCGGCGCGGCGGGCCAGGGCGGGGAGCATGCGGCGGATGTAGCCGGTCGTGAGCGGCTGGCCCCAGGCCGAACAGAACAGGGGATGGACGCCGTTGAAGCCCATCCGGGCGCGGCGTTCCAGCCAGGGCGTGAGCATCGCCAAGCCACCGGCGTCGATGCCGACGGTGCGGCTCTTGCCGCCCTTGCCCCGGAGCACCCGTATAGATGATCGCTCCGGGTCCACGTCCTTGGGGTACAGCGCCAGCGCCTCGGCGATGCGCAGGCCGGACCTGTACAGCACGGCGATGAGGGCGCGGTTGCGGACGGCCAGGTAGCAGTCCCCCTTGCACGCGGCCATGAGCGCGTTGACCTCGGCGGGGGAGAGGACCTCCGGCGGCAGGCGGCGGCGGGGTTTGGAACGGCGGTTGGGACTGGTCATGGGCGAGGCTCCCGAACCCCCGCCCGAAATGCCCCGCCCCCCGGTTGCTCCGCATGGGCCGCTACGTTCCGCGGCCAAAGCGACGCGCTAATTGATTGAAGTACCCCCTTGCGGCGCGGCCCGCAAGGCGGTTTACCCGAACGGCCGCATAACCGGGAGGGTCCCTGTCATGGCGCAATCTCGCGATTCTCGGCCTTTGGTGGAGATGATGGGTGTTGGCGCAAACAGGAGGTTCTGGTAGGGTGTGGCAACCCCTGCTGCACGCCACCCGAGGTTCGCATGTTCACGTCGGCGGAACAACTTCTCCCGCGACACCTCGAGCGAGAACATCGCCAAGAGGTTCAACTCGGAGTCAAGGCGGAGTTGGAGGCTGCGTCGAAGGCGCTCCAGTTCGTGGTAGCAGGGGTCCGTTGGGTCGAGGCCATTCCGGTAGTCGAGGTCGATCGCGAGGAGAGCCGGGACGGGCTGAAGGAAAACCTCGAGGAGTCGATCGCCATTTGGAACGAGCCGGGCAAGGCATTCGGCGAGGTACTTTCGGTTGATACCGAGCGGGGGTGCATCAACCTTCGATACGCCACCGGCCCTCTCCCGCCGCCTGGGACCAGGTTGTTCGTCACCGTGCCCAAGTATCTTGAGTCGCTCCAAGAAGTGTGGTACGACAATGCGTGGTTTGACCGCATTCTGTCCTGGTACAACGGTGCGCTTGCCAAGCCACACTTCCAACCTGGCAGGGGCTTGTCGATCGGAGGATCGCGTTCCCTGCGAGAACGCCAGCAGATGGCGCTTCAGCTTCCTGCGTGGTCCACGTCCTACCTGTGGGGACCTCCGGGAACTGGCAAGACCTATACCGTCGGGGTGCTGCTCGCACGCATGCTCATCGAGCGACCGGCATCCAGGGTGCTACTGATCGCATCTACCAACGTCGCCGTGGACCAGGCGCTCATCTCTGTAGACGATGCCCTGAAGTCCGAACGTACCGACGTTCGCCGTGCCGAGTCCAGTCGCCGGGAGTGTGCTCGCATCGGATCGAACTTCCGTGCGAGCCTGTACAAGGGACGCGGCCATCTTCTGCCGGCTCAGAACGACGACCTGTTACGAGAACTTGCACAACTCGAAGCATCCCGCCCTGAGCCGGACAACGTTGTCGAGTATGCCAAGTGGAAGAACAAGGTCCAGTCAGTTCGGGAGCGTCTGAGGTCTCGGTTCAAGGATGTCGCCGGGCGCTACAGGCTCATGGCCATGACGGCAACCTCCGCGACATTCCAGATGGATGCGCTGCGCGAGGCCAAGCCGTTTGACTTCATCTTGTTCGATGAGGCCAGCCAACTCAGCGCGGCTCACGCCCTTGCGCTGGCCCCGCTCGCTCCGTCGGCAGCCTTTGCGGGCGACCCAAAGCAGCTTGCTCCTATCACGATTGCCGAGTCTCGCTTCGCCGACCGTTGGCTCGGTCAGTCTCTGTTCGATCGGATGGAAGAAGGCAGGGCCAATAACGTACTGCTCAACGAACAGTCTCGAATGCGACAGGAGATTTGTTCGCTGGTGTCAACTGTGTTCTATAAAGGACAACTGCGCGTGGCGGACGATTGCCGGCGCGACTCGAACTGGCACGCTGCTCGCGAAACCGCGACAACGCCCATTTGCGGCTCCAGCCCAGCAGTGTGGCTGAGAGTGGCGTCCGAGGGAGCTTTTAACTTCTACTACCGCGGTCCCTGCCGGAAGGAGTCGGCAGAGTTGATCGCCGGGGTCGTCGAGGAGTTCATCGAACGCGGCACCGATCGCGACTCGATCGTTGTGCTTACCCCGTATCACGCGCAGCGACAGATGATTCGTCAGGCTCTGGGACGAAGGCAGATCTCCGGCCTGACCATCGCCACAGTTCACAGCATCCAAGGGTCCGAACGCCACACCGTCATCTTTGACCCGGTGCAGGGAAGCTCCAAGTTCTTCATGGAGGAAATGGGAGGCCGGCGGCTCATCAACGTCGCCATCTCGCGCGCGAAGGCGCGACTGGTGATCACGCTCTCGGCTGGCGATCGGCAGAATCCGCAGCTGGATCAGTTGGTGACCCTGATTGACCCATACGTCGAACGGACTTCGGTTCCCACGGTGCACCACTGGATGGGCCGACCCGACTATCCCAAATGTCTCGTCGGTCAGGAGGTCCGCGTCGTCGGACTCTGTGGAATGGTCACGCGGGCCAGCAGGCTTGAAGACCGGATCTCTGTGATGGACGCAGAACGGGCCAAGGAGTTGACTTTCCAGCTAAGCATCTTGGAGGCCAAGACTGGGGGCGCTGCAGGCGCCAGGCAACCGACCGTCGCTCCCTCCGCAAACGCGATGAAATCCCCAAGGCCAACCATCGTGCTTCGGCCCACGGTTGTGCGCGTCGCCGACGGATCGACTCGGCGGTAGCTTTCACACAGACAAAAGACCGCTACGGTCGCCCAAACGGTGGGTGGTCGGGGCTCACTTGGCCGTGTACTGCCCCCGCTCGACCCGCTTGAACTTCCCGCTGTTGATGAGCGTCTGGTTCACGATCGTGCGGAAGTTCACCGAGGTGGTGGCGTACCCGGCCTTCTGCACGGCCTCGGAGACCTCCGTCACCGACATGGTCTTGCCGTCGAGCGCCTTGGCCAGCGCGTCCACGAGGTTCGTGTCGTTCCTGGGGCGGCGGCGGATCGCCAGGCCGCCGGCGCGGACCGACCCGCCGTGCTCGGCGATCGTCGCGTCCAGGCTCCGCACCTTGGCCAGGATGCGCTCCCGCTTGCGGAGCAGCGCGCCGACGCGGCGCTCGCGCCTGACGAGTTCGCGCCGAAGGTCCTTCACCGAGAGGCCGCCCAGGCCGCGCTGGGCGCGGGGGGCTTTGGTTCCACCTGTGTTTGCTCGTTTGGCCATGGCCATCTCCTTTGGCCGCGCGTGAGGTGCGCGGGTTGAAACGTAGGCCCCGGGCGGGCGATGCGCGTCAGCGCCGACGTTGGGGCGTGGGCGGTTGGGCGGTTGGGGCGGTTGTTTCCCCCACCTCTCGCACCGGCCGCGACGTGGGGCAACGTCGCCCAACCAGCGCGAACGTGTTGGGGGGTCGGGGCCGTGCGCTTCGCGGCGCCGTGGTGCGCTCGCTTGCGTGGGCAGGTGTTCCCCTGCGTGACCTCATCAACATGAGGATGGGCAACCCGCCGCGCCGCGCGCTGCCAGGCATTCCCTTGGTCTGCGACACATGCCGAGAAGTTCGCGCCGACGCCTTGCAAGCGGGGCACGTCCATGGCTTGATGTCGTCAACGCGAGCGGAATGCCCCGCCGCGCAACGGAGACCCGACCATGCCCGCCAAGAAGAACAACACGGCGAACACCGCCCTGGAAGCCCTGCTCCACGCCGCCGAGATGATGCTCTCGGCCCGGAGCGACGACATGCTCACCGACGAGGAATGGGACGGCTTGGCGGCGGCGGTCGCCGGGGGGCGGAAGGTGCAGCCCCGCATCCCCACCGAGCCCGGCGAGATGCTCGCGACGCTGCGCATCACCAAGAACGACCGCAGCCGGTTGACCGGGGGCCGCTGGGTCGAAGGCACCATCGCCGGGCACCGCTTCGAGGCGCTGGTCTTTCCCGAGCACGCCGAGAGTGCCTCGTACGAACTCGGCACCAGCCGCATCTCGAAGTTCCACCTCAGGGAACAGGCCACCGGCGTCGCCGTCGCTTGCTTCGACCGCGGCTGGGACGTGATGCCCACGACCACCGCCGCCATGCGGATCACCGACCTGCTCGCCGCCGGACTCGCCGAGACGGTCTACGGCAAGTAACCCGACCACCACCCCCGCCCGAACCCCTGCCCACCCCAGCACCACCCACGAACAGGAGCCCGACCATGAACGCCACCGACCTGCAAGACGCGATTGTGAACCTCATCGACACGCTGGCCGACGCCCGCGAGGAGATCGAGGGCGACGACGACGACATCACCCTGGCCGACCTGCTCCGCGACATCGAGAGCGACTTCGAGGGGGCCGTCAGCGCCAAGACCTACGGCCGCGACCTGATGCTCACCACCGACGCGGGGCTGACCATCCGCACCGCCGACGGGGCCGAGTTCCAAGTGACCATCGTTCAGACCCGACGCGGGGCCGGCACCGAAGACGAGGGCGGGGAGGACGGGGAATGACCACGCCACGCACCCACCGCACCCTGCGCCAAGGAGCCCATCGCATGCGCATCACGCACATCACCATCGACGGACCGACGGGGGCCTGCGCCCAGATGAAGCGGGAGTCAAAGCGGTTCATCGCTGTCACGCTCATGACCCCCACCGGGCATCACCACCACAAGGTCCAGGCCGACGACGCCGGGGACATCTGGAGCATGGCCGAGATCCTCCACGAGGCCCTTGAGGGCGCGCCCGGCCGCCGCGGCCAGATTCAGGTCTACGACGCGGCCATCCGCCAGTTGAGCGACTTGTAGCACCGCCAGCCACGCTCGCGGCGGCGCGGGAGACCGCGCCGCCCTGATTGCCCGCCGGGATGTTCCCGGCGGGGAGACATCACCACAGGTTCGCCGAACCCGGAGTCCGGCCATGACCGCCAAGAAGAAGACCGCCGCGTCCGCCAAGCCCGCCCCGAAGACCAAGTCCCCGAAGGCCGCGCCCAAGGACGCGACCGAGAAGGCCCGCAAGGCCGCCAGCGCCGAGATCAAGGAGCGGCTGGAACGCCTGGAGGCGGGCGACGCCGCCACGACGGCCCCCGCCGCGACCG
>CALMPG010000167.1 GCA_937871915.1 uncultured Phycisphaerales bacterium | reverse complement strand
AGTCCCACGCACCCGACGCCACCCCCGACGAGCACGCCGGCGTCCGCACCCTCCGCCGCTTCCATCAGGGCACGCTGCAGTTCTATGAGCGGGTCGCCCAGATCAGACTCGTCCTCGAAGGCTCCTCCGGCCAGGTCGTCATGCCCGTCGAGCCCCCCTTCGCCATCGCCGGCGCCGAGATGCTCCTCTGGCTCCCCGCCGAGAGCGACTGGGATGCGCAGGCCAGCCTCATCATCCGTCCCATCGACCGGCCCGAGTCCGTCGAGGCCGTCGATCGCTGGCGGGCCTACCACGGCGACACCTCCCTCTCCACCTGGGTCCGCGCCGAGATCGACGGCATGAAGACCCCGACAAACGTCTTCGGCCACGAGGTGCAGCGGCCCAACCCCCTCGGGCGCGCCGAGTACCCGCTCATCCGGCACGCCGGCGCCGACAAGGCCCGCCTCATCGGCGCGTGCAAGGCCCACGCGGCCACGCTCGTTCCCGACGCCCAGTGCGTCGGCGTCGATCCCTTCGGTCTCGACGTCAAGGCCCGCTTTGGCACCATCCGCCTCGAGTTCCCCCCCGGCGTGAACGCCGCCACGCCCGAGGCCTGCGAGAAGCAGATCGACCACCTCCTCGGCATCGGGAGCTCCCAGAGTGCGTGAAGCCCACGCCCACATCGCCGCGTACGGCCAGTCGCTCGCCCTCCCCAACCTCGCGGCGTGCACGAGCCTTGCCGAGTGTCTCGATCGCGTGCGCGACGCCGCCGCGAGCGTCAACGCCGGCGAGTGGGTCCGATTCCTCGGCGCGCGAGTCGAAGCCTGGCCCGAGCGCCGGTGGCCGACGCTCACCGAACTCGATCGCGCGGCCCCCCACCGGCCGTGCTTCATCATGTCCTTCGACCACCACGCCGCGGCCGCCAACACCCCGGCCATGCGGGCCGGCGGCGTCTGGGTACCCCGCCTCTCCGAGCCGGGCGCACCTTGGAATCCGCACCAGCGCGGGATTCCCGTTCCACCAAACGGCCTCGTCTGCACACATGAGCACGGCGAGCCCACCGGACTCCTTCTCGAGCAGGCCGCGTACAAGGTCTGGGACGCCGCCCCCGAGCCCTCGCGGGCCGAGTGCCGCGAGAACGTCCGCCTCGCCCTCGAGGCCCTCCACGCGCTGGGTTATCGCGAGGTCCACGACCTCCACAGCCAGGACTGGCTCGGCCCGGTCCTTGCCGACCTTGACACCAACGGCCAGATGCCGATGGACCGCGTGCTGCTCTACCCCAACGTCAACAAACTCTCGGCGATGCACCAGACCCGGGCCCGCTGGGAAAACCTCAAGATTCGCCTCGCGGGCGGCAAACTCTTCGCCGACGGCACGCTCAACAGCCGCACCGCCCACATGCTCACGCCCTACGCCGAGCCGCTCAACAGCCTCACCTTCGGCCAGCCCATGGCCAGTGCCGAGCAGATCGCCGACGCCCTCGCCCTCACCCGCTCCCTCGACCTCACCCTCGCCGTCCACGCCATCGGCGACGCGGCCGTCCGCACCGTCCTCGACGTCTACGAGCAGTCTTCCCCCTCGACACCTCGACACCTCGACACCTTGTCACCTCTCCTCCGCATCGAACACGCCGAACTCATCGACGCCGCAGACGTGCCCCGCTTCGCCAAACTCGGTGTCGTCGCCAGCGTCCAGCCCTGCCACCTCCTCTCCGACATGGAAGTCCTCACCCGCCAACTCCCCCACCGCCTCGACCGCGTGCTGCCCCTCCGCGATCTGATCGACTCGGGAGCCGAGGTCTGGTTCGGCTCGGATGTGCCCATCGTGCGGGCGGAGTGCGAGGATTCGATCCAGGCGGCGACACAACGCCGGCGCGCGGGCATGGACCAGCAAGGCGCGATCGCGCCGCGCCAACGAATCACCGAGCAGGAAGCCCGCCGCTGCTTCACTCCCCCCGCACGCGCCAACGATTGACCATGCCCGAACTCCCCATCGTCGCCATCACCCGCGCCGTCCCCGGCAAAGCCGACATCCCCGGCGCCGAGGTTCGCATCGCCCCCGCCCTCCCCCAGATGTCCCGCGCCGAACTCCTCGCCTTCGTCAAGGGCGCCACCGTGATCGGCTCCATGTTCCACGACCGCGTGGACGATGAACTCCTCACCGCCGCCGGCCCGCAACTCAAGGGCGTCTGCAACTACGCCGTCGGCATCGACAACATCGACCTGGCCGCCTGCCGCAAGGGGGGGCGCTACATCCTCGTCGCCAACACCCCCGACGCCGTCACCGAGGGCACCGCCAACCTCGCCTTCGGCCTCATCCTCGCCGTGGGCCGCAAGATCGTCGAGGCCGACCGCTTCTGCCGCGCGGGTCGCTTTGAGAAGGAGGGCAACACCTTCCCCACCGGCTGGTGCGGCCTCCACCTCACCGGCCAGACCCTCCTCATCGTCGGCGCCGGCCGCATCGGGCGCGCCGTCGCCATGCGCGCCCATGCCTTCGGAATGAGAATCTTGTACGTCGCCCGCACCCGCCACCTCGACTTCGAGCAGGCCCCCCTCGCGGCCCGGCGCGTCGATCTGCACGAGGGCCTCAAACTCGCCGACGCCGTCAGCGTCCACACGCCCCTCACCCCCGACACCCGCCACATCATCGACGCCGCGCGCCTCTCGCTCCTCAAGCCCACCGCCATCCTCATCAACACCAGCCGCGGCCCGGTCATCGACGAGAACGCCCTCGCCCACTGCCTCAAGGCCAAAAAGATCTGGGGCGCTGGCCTGGACGTCTTCGAGCACGAGCCCCACATCCACCCCGACCTGCTCGCACTCGACAACGTCGTCCTCACCCCCCACATCGGCTCGGCCGAGCAATACTGGCGCGAGCAGATGACCCGGCTGGTCTGCGAGAACGCCGCGGCCATGATCGCCGGACGCGAGCCGGCGAACCGTGTGCGTTGAGCCCGCCGATCGCATAAACTTGGGAAGAGGAACTCCCCATGGCCGCGAACCTGCCACCCAGGGTCAAGAAACTCATTGTCCGTCAGATGCGCCGCGGACGCTACAAGTCCGAGGGCGATGTCCTGATGGATGCCCTCGAGTTGCTGGATCTGCGCAACGACGAGTTCGATGCGAGCCTGGAGGCCATGCGGGCCGGAGTGCGGCGCGGCCTCGCCGATGCGAAGGCCGGACGAACTGTTCCGATTGAGCGCGTCACAGTGGACAGCGTTCGCACACTCGCAAAGTCCACTGCCGCGCGGAAGTTGAGGAAGTCCGCGTGACCGCCGATCGACCGGTGGTGCTCACCCAGACCGCCCGGCAAGACCTCGCCGATATCTGGACCGAGGCTTGCAAGGGGAGCGAAGCGGGCGCAAATCGACTGATCGCCAGGCTGCTCAGACGCTGTGACGGGCTCGGTCGATGGCCCTACTCCGGGCGTGCCATGCCGGACCTCGGCCCCGGGGTCCGCGGCGACCCGGCGTTCAAGCGGATGATCCTGTATCGAGTCCTCCCTGATTCGATACAGGTCCTTCACATCTTCCACGGAGCAAGAGACCTGCCCACCGCCACGCGCCGGGCCAGATGACTCACCGCCCCAGCGTCCGCCCCAGATACTCCCGCTCCGCCGGCGTCAGGTTCCCCATCCGCCCCCGGTCATTGCGTATCTCCCGCAACAGCGCGGCCCCCTCGTCCGACGACAATCGCTGGTTCGGATCCCGGTCCGAGCCACACCCGGCCGTGGCCAGGGCCGCCACGATCAACACCAACCCCACGATCCGCCGCACGCGTCCCATAGATTCCCCCGGGTTTGCCCGGCCTCGCGCCCGCCCCATCCGCCACCCCGCCGTTTTCGTATCATACTTAGACCGGTTCCGGCCTTCCCGCCCCGCGGCAGGAGTTTTCACGATGCGCTCCGACATCCAGTACAACAACATCATCGACCCGGAGCAGGCCCGCCTCGCCCAGGCGGAGGCCGACAAGGCCCCCGACTTGGCCGCGGCCGACATCCACGCCGACAGGTACTACATCACCCAGAACTACGAGCGCTACACGCAGGACGACCACGATGTCTGGCGCGACCTCTTCGACCGGCGCTGGGGCGTGCTCGAGCAGCAGGTCTCGCGCCAGTTCATCGAGGGGATGAAGATCCTCCACCTCACCCGCGACCGCCTCCCCCTCCTCGACGACATCACGCTCACCAAGGACATCACCATCGCCGGCGGCGAGGTCATCAAGAAGGGCACCCGCCTGGACGGCATCAACCGCTTCCTCAAGGAGCGCAGCGACTGGTCCTCCTACGGCGTCCCCGGCTACCTCCCCGCCAAGGCCTTCTTCGCCTGCCTGGCGCAGCGCGAGTTCCCCACCACCGTCCTCATCCGCCCGCGCGAGGTCATGGACTACCTCCCCGAGCCGGACATCTTCCACGATGTCTTCGGCCACGTCCCCCTCCATGCCCTCAAGGTCTTCGCCGACTTCCTCCAGACCTACGGCAAGGCCGGCCTCGACGCCGTCGATCCCCTCCACGTCGAGCACCTCGGCCGCCTCTTCTGGTTCACCGTCGAGTTCGGCCTCATCAAGGAGGACGGCAAGGTCAAGCTCTACGGCTCCGGCCTGGTCTCCAGCCACGGCGAGAGCAAGTACGCCCTCGACGGCGCCTGGGAACAGCAGGGCGTCAAGGGCGCCGAGCCCTGCTCCACCCGCGAGGTCGCCGAGTGGCGCCCCTTCGACCTCGAACGCATCTGCAACACCCCCTTCGAGATCGACCACTTCCAGCCCATCTACTACGTGCTCGAGTCGTTCGAGCAGTTGCGCGACGCGATGAACCGGTACGCCGAAGAGGTCATCGGGTCAGCCGGGCTTGCCAAAGCCCTCTCCTGAGCGCATACTGAGCTCGCCATGGTCGCTTCGGACACCATCATCGCCCGTCTCGGCGTCACGTCCCAGGAGGTGCAGCGTGTTTGCACTCGATGGGACATACAGGAACTCGCCGTCTTCGGTTCATGTACAGGTGTCGCGTTCGATACCGCCAGCGATGTCGATGTTCTCGTCCGCTTTTCGCCCCTGCGCGTGCCTCGGCTTTCAGAACTCATCGACCTCAGGCACGACCTGCAACAACTATTCCATCGACCGGTTGATGTCATCACCTCCGGCACGATCGACGCGGCTCCCGCCGATCGATTCAGCAAGAGCGTCATGGAATCGCGACGGGTGCTCTATGCGGCCTGAACGCGACCGGATGCTCGACATCCTCGAAGCAGCCGAGCGCATCGCTCTCGATTGCAAGGGCATGACCCTCCGCGATTTTACGGCCAATCGCCTCGTCCGACAGGCCGTCGAACGCAACCTCGAGATCATCGGTGAGGCCGCCAAGCATCTGCTCCAGCCCACCCTCGCCCGCATGCCGGGAATCGACTGGCGCGGCCTGTGCGGCATCCGAGACATCCTCATCCACTCGTACTTCAGAACCGATCCGACCATCATCTGGAGAGTGGTCTCGGAGGAATGTCCGGCGATCATCGCCGCCGTCCGGCGGGAACTGGGCATGTAGGCGCATGCCCGAGTACGACCTCGCCGCCGTCCCCGCCCATCCAGACCACGGCCCCACCGTCGTCGGCGATCTCCCCTGCACCGGCTGCGGATACAACCTCCACGGCATCCCCATCGCCCGCGTCTGCCCCGAATGTGGCCGCGCCGTCGAACTCTCCCTCCAGGGCGAACTCCTCCGCTTCTCCTCCCCGGCCTACCTCAAGTCCATCGACCGGGGCCTGTGCGTCATCCTGACCGCGATCTTCATCTACGTGCTCATCTTTATCGTCTCGATCGGCGTCCACTTCGTCGGCAGCATCGGTCAGGCGGGAATCACCCTCCTCACCGGCGGCCTCATGGTCCTGTGCGACCTCGCCTTCATCTACGGCTACTGGACCTTCACCCAGCCCGACCCCGGCTACACCGGGCGCGAGAGGCCCGGTTCCGCCCGCACCATCGCCCGCTTCGCCGCCTGCGCCACCGCCGCGGCCAACCTGGCCGCGTTCCTCCTTCGGGTGCTCGCCTCCGTCGCACCCTCCGGGGCCGATTTCTCCCTCGCCGCGGCCGGCGTCTTTAGTTTCTGCGCCTGGGCGGCGTGGATCACCCTCTTCTTCGCCATCGTTCTCTACACCCAGCACCTCGCCCGGCGCATCCCCGACCGGGCGCTGCTCGGCCAGACCCGCACGTTCATCTGGGTCGTCCCCCTCGTCTTCGTCGTCGGCATCCCCCTCTTCTGCGCCGGCCCCGTCGCCGCCCTCATCCTCTACGCCACCATGCTCCAATCCCTCCGCACCCGGACCAAGGAGATCATCGACTGGCAGCAGCGCGCCGGGCGGGCCGTCCTCGGCTCCTGAAACCGGTACACTTGGCCCGGAGACACCCCATGACCACCCGGTCCACCACCCCGACTCGCCCTTCGTCCACCCTGTGCGCCGCCCTCGCCGCCCTCGGCCTCCTCGGCGCGGCCGGCCTTTCCGCCTGCCAGAGCCAGACCTCCGCCGACGACGGCACGCCCCGCGAGGCGTCCAACCGGCCCGTACCCGACAAGGGCCCCAAGCGCCCCGCCGACATCACGCCGCCCCCGCCGCCCGTCCCGGGCCAGACCGCCCGCTGATCAGCGCCGAGCGGCGCGAGCCGCCGCCATCCGCGATGCGCGGCGTGAGCAATCTTCAACCACCCGCCCAGAGCCGCCGCGCTCTCAATGCGCCAAAATCTTTCTTGATTCCCGCGCAGCCGTGATACACTTTGCGCACCTCTGGCACGATCGGAACGGCCCGCGCGGCGGGCCCCTCGCCACGGATCGGCGAACGCCTTTGCAGGGTGACGTGTATGCGGGTCGCGTGAAACGCCACGCCTCCCCGGTCCGCACAGTTCATCGCGCACCTCTCTCACACAGAGCGCCGGCGCGGGGGTCCCAAACGCCACATGGCCACTATCACCGCCTCGAAGAACGCTTTTCTCCACGGCAAATGGTCCGCCGACGACGCCGCCCGCCTCTACGGCCTCCCCGACTGGGGCAAGGGCTACTTCGGCATCACCGCCGCCGGAACCGTCGGCGTCATGCCCGACAAGAGCCCCGATCGCCAGATCGACCTGATGGACCTCGTCGGCGGTCTCGCCGAGCGCGGCATCCACACCCCCGTCCTCGTCCGCTTCTCGGGCATCCTCGAGCACCGCCTGCGCGAGATCCGCACCGCCTTCGACAAGGCCATCGCCGACCACGGCTACCAGAACCAGTACTCCTGCGTCTACCCCATCAAGGTCAACCAGCAGCGCCACGTCTGCGAAGAGATCGCCGCCGTCGGCAAGGAGCTCAAGTTCGGCCTCGAGGCCGGTTCCAAGCCCGAGCTCCTCGCCGTCCTCGCCCTCTCCCAGGGCCAGGACGACATGCCCATCATCTGCAACGGCTTCAAGGACGACGAGTTCATCGAGACCGTCATCCTCGCCACCAAGCTCGGCCGCAACATCATCCCCGTCGTCGAGAAGTTCACCGAGCTCGAACTGATCGTCAAGTACGCCCAGCGCTACAACGTCCGCCCCAAGATCGGCGTCCGCGTGAAACTCTCCAGCCGCGGCGCGGGCCGCTGGGAGGCCTCCGCCGGGGCCCGCTCCAAGTTCGGCCTCTTCGTCACCGAGGTCCTCGACGCCCTCGAGTACCTCAAGGCCCGCGGCATGGCCGACTGCCTGAACATGCTCCACTGCCACGTGGGCAGCCAGCTCTTCGACATCCGCCAGCTCAAGACCGCCGTCAACGAGCTCACCCACATCTACACCGAGCTCGTCCGCCTCGGCGCGGGCATGAAGATCATCGACGTGGGCGGCGGCATGGGCGTGGACTACGACGGCTCCCAGTCCGCCTGGACCTCCTCCATCAACTACACCGTCGATGAGTACGCCCAGGACATCGTCTACCGCATCAAGACCGTCTGCGACGACGCCGGCATCGCCCACCCGAAGATCATCTCCGAGTCCGGGCGGGCCATGGTCGCCTACCACAGCGTCCTGGTCATGAACGTGCTCGGCAAGAGCCAGTTCCAGGCCGACCCGGAGATGGCCCGCATCGCCTCCGACATGAAGAACGAGAAGGAGCCCCCGCAGCCCCTGCTCGACCTCATCGACGCCTGGGAACGCCTCACCGAGCGCAACGCCCTCGAGGTCTACCACGACGCCCTGCAGGCCCGCGACGAGGCCATGAGCCTCTTCAGCCTCGGCTACATGTCCCTGCCCATGCGCGCCGCCTCCGAGAGACTCTTCTGGTCCATCGGCCGCAAGGTCCTCGACATCCAGAGCAAAAAGGGCGGCGCCGAACTCCCCGAGGAACTCCAGAGCCTCCCCGAGATCCTCTCGGACATCTACTTCTGCAACTTCTCCCTCTTCCAGTCCATGCCCGACTCCTGGGCCATCGACCAGCTCTTCCCCATCATGCCCATCCACCGCCTCGGCGAGGAGCCGACGCGCCGGGCCATCCTCGCCGATATCACCTGCGACTCCGACGGCAAGATCGACAACTTCGTGGACAAACGCGTCGAGAAGAAGACCCTCGAGCTCCACGACCTCCGCCCGGCCCAGCCCCTCCTGTTTGCTCAAACGGGCGGCACCGGCGGCTCGTCCGCCAGTGGTGCTGGAAACGGAGCGAACGGTGCCGGCCATGCGCCCGCCATTGCAGGCACGCCAATCCCCTACGCCCCCTCCCGGGCCTCCCCCCCCTCCGGCTACGAGCCCTACTACATCGGCGTCTTCCTCCTGGGCGCCTACCAGGAGATCCTCGGCGATCTCCACAACCTCCTCGGCGACACCCACGCCGTCCACGTCTCCTACAACCCCGAGGGCGGCTCCATGGACTCCGACATCGGCGGCAACTGGTCCATCGACGAGGTCGTCGAGGGCGACACCGTCAAGGAGGTCCTCCAGTACGTCCAGTTCGACACCGAGGACATGTGCGAGGCCGTCCGCAAGGACGTCGAGCGGGCCATCAAGCTCAACCGCCTCACCGTCGCCGAGGGCAAGTCGCTGCTGCTCTTCTACGAGCAGGGCCTCGATGGATACACCTACCTCGAAGAGTGACGCCCTTCCCGCCCTCCCGCCTCGTCACCCCGGCCCATCGCGCAGGTCCGTCTCCAGCACGATCGCCGTTGACAGAATCGGATACTTCATCCGCACGCGAAAGCCGTGGAACCCCGAGGGGGAATGGCCCATGCCGCCGATCGCCGCCTCGATCATCTGCGCATAGTTCGGAACGTCGTGCACGGCCAGATCTCGCAGCCCCTCGCTCAGTCGATCCACCGTCTGATGCACCTGCACCTCCCGGCGCGCCACCCCGTCCTGCGGGACCACCGGCTCGCCTGGAAGCAGACTGAAGACCTTCAGTCGCGGCTGCGGGTCGTGCCAGAAACCCTTGTGCACGATCACATCCAGCTGCGCCATCTCCGTCGGCACCATCACGTTCAGCGCCAGCGCGATCTGGCCGTCCGTCGGAGTCCGCCAGCGCAGAACGCAGCCCTTGTACCGCCAGCCCGCAGCCCAATCGAACGCCGCCGTCTTCCCCACCGCGCCGCCCTCCATCCGGTATTCCAGCATCCCCCCGACGCGCCGTTCGCGCCGGATGCTCGGAATCCGGCCGCGGCAGTACTCCGGCAGCGACGGGTCCTGTGTCACGTCCCCTTGGCTTGGCAACACCTTGTGCAGGGGCGCCCCGAGTTGGTTCCCGCGCTCGTCCACCGCCCCGACCGCCGCCAGCGGCCACTCCGCGCTCCGCCGCAGCCGGTTCACGTGCACATACGACCCGACCATCGCGATGTCCCCCTTGTCGGGATCGTCACGCCCCGGCGTTACGATGTACGTCCAGGTGCGCGCCCGGCAGCTCACGCCCCAGATCGCGCTGTTGGCCTGGAACGCCTGCTTCCGTTGCGCCTCGCGCGCCTGCGGATCGCCCGCCGCGATGGACGAGAGCAGGATCTCGAACGTCTCCCGATCCCCCGCGTGCTCGTCCACCATGGTCTGAAACTCGTCGAGCACCTCGCGGGCCGTGGTCAGCAGCGCGGCCGGAGCGCCCGCCTCCTCGAACGCGCGAAGCAGCGTCTTCTGCGACGGCGTGCCCGGCAACACCCACATCGCCGCAACCGGGTCCGACCCCATCGCGATCTTCGAGACCTTCCACGCCAGTGTCTTGTCCACGCCCAACTCGCGGGCCGCGCTCCTCGGTTGGCTGATATCCACCCTCACCGACGCGGCCAGCTCCGCGAGAACCCGCCGAAGGCGAAACCCCACTTCTTTGGCGTGTGCCTCGAATGAACGATCTGTTTGTTCGGACTGTGTAAGCATTCGTATGCTGGGTACTCGAGGCACCGCTGAATGAGCATAGACCAAGTTCGATTCTGGTGCTCATCGGTTCGACAAATGTTGCACGAAATGTCTACTTAGTCATTGCGTGAGTCGATTGCGCGGGTTATCCTGCTTTCCATGATTCCAGGCCACCTCGAACTCGGTGCGAAGGGAAACGCCCTCCATCAGCCGGGATACCCGCGCCCAGGCGCGTTCACGCTCATCGAGTTGCTTGTCGTCATTGCCGTCATCGCGCTGCTCATCGGCATCCTGCTCCCCGCGCTGGGCAAGGCCCGCGAAGCCTCCCGGGCCACCGTCTGCCAGTGCAACGTCCGCTCGGTCAACCAGGCGATGCTCACCTACGCGATGACGAGCAACCGCGACCAGCTCCCCATCGTCCACGCCTGGCTCCGCCAGAACGCCGACTTCTCCCGCACCACCCCCGGCGAGGGCAACCGCAACGTCGGCGACACCACCACCGTCTTCCAGCCGGGCGTCATCGTTGAGTTCCTTTCCAACGCCGACGGCGTGCTCTCCTGCCCCACCAACCGCCGCCGCTCCTTCAACCACCTCAACCAGTCCGCCCAGAACATGTTCAGCACCGGCCAGGGTCTGGACACCGACTACACCATGACCAGCCACGGCCAGGGCCTGAAAATCTACGCCGAACCTTTCGCCCGGCGTAGCCTCAACCACGTCGCCCTCCGTGGAGTCACCTCTGCCGCCCCCAACGATCCCCGCCTGGTCGCCTCCGAGCGCACGTCCGGCGTCCCCATCCTCGTCGAAGAAGACCCGTTCTGGAACAACGCCTACGACGTCGGCCAGCGCTGGGAGAACCGCAACGCCCTCACTCTCATCCACAACGAGCGCGGCCACGTGAGCTTCGCCGACGGCCACGTGGAACGCGTCGTCGGATCTCGCAAGGTGCGCAACACGCAGATCGGCAAGGATGCCGGCGGCATCAACACCGGCGTCGATCTGCGCGACGTCCCCGACTCGTTCATCCCCGAGGCCATGTGGTACCTCAAGGGCAACCGCTGGATCAAGGCCCCCGAGGCCCGCGGCAATCCCGCCCGCAACGGATGGATCAACGAACTCACGTATCCCCTGCCCGATGAACCCGCGTTCTACTAGTCGCCGCCGCCGGACGCACCGCGACCTCGCACGAACGCCCCGCCCTCGACCCGCCCCACCCATCCCGGCGTGCCTGCCGCGCCCGTCTCACGCGACCCCTCGTTCCCGTTCTTGAGCTCGCACAGGAGGACTTGCCCATGTTTCGCTCGCGTTCACTTCTCGTATCGTGCGCCCTCGCCGCGATGGCGATGGCCTCGCCCGTTGCACGCGGGCAGGTCGTCATCAGCCAGATCTTCGGCGGTGCCGGCTCGACCGGCGCCACGTACAACAGGGACTACATAGAGCTGTTCAATCGCGGCCCGGTCGCGGTGGACCTCTCGACGTGGTCCGTGCAGTACGCCTCGGTGGCCAGCACCACCTGGACCCGAACCAATCTCACGGGCACGATCCCCGCGGGCGGGTACTTCCTGATCTACGGCGCCACGGGCACGGGAACGTCGGCGATCCCCATCGCCGCCGACACCACCGGCACGCTCAGCCTCTCGACCACGACCGGCCGGCTCGCGCTGGTGGCGAACCAGTCGGCCCTCGGCGCGCAGTACTTCTTCACGCCCGGGCAGAGCGGCGTGGTGGACTTCGTCGCCTACGGCGTGGCGTCTTCGTCGATCTACGGCTACGAGGGCGACGGCCCCACGGGCACAAATCTCTCGGCCACCACCGCCGCGTTCCGCAAGAACGGCGGGTGCACCGACACCAACGACAACAGCCAGGACTTCGACCCCCCGGCCGCCCCGAGCCCCCGCAACAGCATGTCGTCGCTGAACGACTGCTCCGCGTTCGCTCCCAGCGGCGCCTGTTGCCTGAGCAACGCCACGTGCGTGTACACCACCCCGTCCTCGTGCGCCGGGCTCTCCGGCGCATCGTACATCGGCGACTACGTGCCCTGCGCCGCCGGCACGTACACCGTGACGAACTCCGCCCAGCCCCTCATCGACATCTCGACCACGGGCACACTGATCCCCGGTGGCACCGCGGGCTCGAGCCACCTGTCCACCGCGACGGCCCTCCCCTTCGCCGTGAACTACTTCGGCCAGACCTACAACACCTGGCGAGCCACCAGCACCGGGTACCTCACGTTCTGCCAATCCTACAACTCATCGAACGCCTCCAACAACGTCTTCCCCACCACGGCCGCGCCCCTCGCCTTCGCCGCGCCCTGCTGGGACGCCTTCACCGACGTCGCCTCGTCGGTGGGAAGGGTGTACTACGAGACCATCGGGTCGGCCCCGAATCGGCAGTTCGTCGTCATGTGGAGGAACCTGCCCCCCGCCACCGGCGGCGGCACGCCCTTCGTGGACGGCAACTACTTCGAGGTCATCGTCAACGAGCCCTCGCAGGTGATCGAGTTCCGCTACGGCGCCATCACCGCCCAGGGCGCCACGTACACCAACGGCACCGCCGTCGCCTCCTTCAATGTCGGCCTCGAGGGAATGTCGAGCGCCGACGGCGTCAACATCGATCCCGTCTCCATCGGCACCGGCGGCGACGCCGCAGCCTTGCAGTTCACCCCGACGGGCCAGTGCCCGGCGGTCTGGGGCTGCTGCCGCGGCGGCTCGTGCTTCGCCGCCACGGCGCTGTCGTGCGTCGTCGGGGGCGGCGTGTACGCGGGCGACGGCGTCGCCTGCGGCGCGGCGGACTGCTCGGCCGGCGCGTGCTGCACCCCCGACGGCCTGTGCGTGGACGGCGTCACCGCCGGACAGTGCGCGACCCTCGGCGGTCTGTACCAGGGCACCAACAGCACCTGCGGCGCCGTGACCTGCCCGGCCATCGGCTCGTGCTGCACGGGGACCTCGTGCGCAATCACGTTCGACCAGTCCCACGGGCAGTGCACCGCCGGCACGTGGACAATCGCGGGCTCCTGCACCCCGAACAACTGCGGCGGGGCGTGCTGCAACACCACCACCAACGTCTGCTCGCTCGCGACCGACGCCTCGGCGTGCGGCGTGGCCAACACCTTCTCCGGCGTGGGAACGACCTGCGCCGCAAACCCCTGCCCCGCCCCCGTCAACGACGACTGCACCGGGGCGATCAATATTCCTACGTCCTCCCTCGGCACGACGATTCTCGGCGGCAACGGCAGCGCCACCAACGAGACGGGCACCTACCCCACCTGCACCATCTCCACCACGACCTCCGGCGTGTGGTACACCTTCACCCCGTCGCTCAGCCGCGTGTACACGGCCAGCACCTGCAACGCCCTCACGCAGAGCAACACCAGCATCCGGGCCTTCACCCTTGCCGCCGGCGCCTCCAACTGCTCCAACCAGCTGCAATGCGTCGGAGGCAACTCCAACGACACCGCCTGCACCGACTCGCCCAATCTCGGCGCAACCGTGCAGTTCTGCGGCGCCTCGGGCGCGACCTACTACATCCTCATCACCGTTGACAGCGGCGTGAAGGGCCAGTTCGGTCTCACCCTCAGCGACACCGGGCTTGTGTGCCCGGACAACGACGTCTGCTCAAACGCGGTGTCCATCACCATCGGTTCCTCGACGCCCGGCACGCTCGTCAACGCCTCCATCGCCGGCCAGCCCACGACCTCCTGCAACTCCATCACCCCGAGCAAGGTCGGCGTGTGGTACACCTTCACCGAGGGGCCCACCCCGCACCGCCTGAGCGCCAACCTCTGCGATCCGGCGACCGACTTCGACGCGATGATCTTCCTCTACACCGGCTCGTGCCCCTCCCTGACGTGCGTCTGGGGCAACGACACCAACGGCACCGGTTGCCCGATCCAGGCCGCGTCGCAGGACAACGGTCAGTCCGCTCATACCTACACCCCCGCCATCCTGAACTGGACCGCGGGCCAGCCCGCCAGCAAGTGCATCAGCCCGAACACCACCTACTACCTGCTCGTCACCGTCAGCAGCGCGACGGCGAATCCCCTCCAGGTCCCCGGCTCCTTCGTCCTTCACCTGGACCAGGTCGCCGATTTCTGCGAGGGCGCCGCCCCCCCGAACAACGCCTGCGCCGGGGCCCTCCCCCTCACCTCGTTCCCGACCTGGCGGGTCACCTTCCGCGGCGACGCCGCCCAAGGCGATGATCCGGCCCACCACCCCTCCTGCGCCGACCCCGCCTCCACCATCGCCCACGGCCCGGTCTGGTACTCCTTCTCGCCGACCGAGCCCGGCAACTTCTTCCACGCTCGCCTCCCCGACCAAGGAGCCTCCGGTACGTCCGGCGACACGGTCGCCACGGTCTACAGCGCGGCCCCCGACTGCTCCAGCCTCACCGAGGTCGCCTGCGTGGACGCCGTCGAGGGATACACCTCGCCGCCGTTCACCACGCCCGTGCTGCACATGAACGCCGGCACTTCGTACTACATCATGGTGAGCAACTACAACGCCACGGTCGCGCTGCCCGGCATCGAGACGCTCGGGTTCAACTTCGTAGCCGACAATGGGGCGTGCTGCAACGGCACGACCTGCACCATCACCCCGGGCTCCGTCGCGTGCACGACCGCCGGAGGGACGTTCCAGGGCTACGCCAGCACCTGCGCGTCCGATCCGTGCTCCGGCGCGGGCGGCGTCTGCTGCCGCGGGGCGACATGCTCTACGGCGTTCGCCGATGCAACGGCCTGCGCGGTCGCGCTGGACACGACTTCCGCAACCGTGCAATCCAAGTTCGTATCTACATCGAGCGTGTGCAACACGCCCGCCACCACCCCGGGCATGCTCGGCAACACCACCAGCCCCTGCTGCTACGCCAACTTCAACCACAACGCCACCCTCGAAGTCCAGGACATCTTCGACTTCCTCAACGACTGGTTCGCCGGCAAGAAGTCCGCCCTCGTCGGCGGCGACGGCACCACCGGAACCCTCTCCGTCCAGAACATCTTCGACTTCCTCAACGCCTGGTTCGCCGGCGGCTGCACCTGACGCTCTGCCCCCCAAACACACCACCGGGGCTCGCGTGATCATCGGTCGCGCGGGCCCCTTTTCAGTTCCGGGCCCGCCCTCACGACCCGAGCACAAACTTGTTCCCATCCGGGTCTCTGAAAATCACGAACGTTCCCCACGATGCCTTCTTGGGCGGTCCGTCAAACTCCACGCCCTTGGCCTTGAGTTCCGCGTACTCCTTCTCCGCATCCTCGCACCGGAACGACAGGCTCTGGAACTGCCCGATCCGCCCCTCGTGCCCCTCGGGCGTGAACAGCGCCAGACCCGTCTCCCCCGTCAGCGGCTTGATCTCGATCCACCTTTGCCCCGGCCCCATCGGCTGGTCCGTCACCACCCGGAACCCCATCTTCTCCGTCCAGAACGCCAGCGCCGCATCCTGGTCCCTCACCGGCACCCCCGCGAACTTGAGCATCTTGATCATGGCGGGTCTCCGTTTCTCGCGTGAGACTACCGGCGAGTCCCCGCTTCGGCAACGCCGATGCACCCGACGCTCCCCAACTCGCGCCGACCACCACTCGAGTGTTTATCGGTATAGTTCCCCCATGCCCACCCCCCCGCTCCCCGCCCTCGATCCCTACATCCTCGACTCTCTCATGCCCGACCTGTGCGGCCACGACAAACGCCCCGGCGCGTTCATCGTCTATCTCGCCCTCTGGCGTCTCTCCTCCCCCGACCCCGCCAGGGGCGTCCGCATCCCCCACGCCCGCCTCGCCGATGCCACCGGTCTCTCACGCAGCACCGTCCAGCACGCCCTCGCCCATCTGGCCAAGCGCCAGCTCATCTCCACCCGGCGCGCCTCCCCCACCGCCGTTCCCCTCCACACCGTCCTCCGCCCCTGGGCCCGCCGCCGAGCAATCCTCTGACTCCTCACTTCTCACTCTTCCTCCCCCTGCTCTTCATCAAAAACCCCGGCAACTCCCCCTCCGCGTACGCCTTGTCCCACGACCCATGGTTGGTCCCCGGATACAGCGTCAGCCGCGCATCCCCGCCCGCCCCCTTCATCGCCGCGGCCACACGCCGGCTCTCCTCCGGCGGCACCACATCGTCGTCCGCCCCGTGGAAGATCCACATCGGCACGCCCTTCATCTTCGCCGCGATCTGCCCGGGCGTCATCCCGCCCCCGTGCCCATCCGCGTACCCGCAGATCGGCGCCACCGCGCACCACACATCCGCGTGCGCCGACCCGATGCTCCAGCACCCATGCCCGCCCTGCGACAGGCCCGTCAGCCCGATCCGGTGCTCATCAATATTGAACGCCTTCCTCGTCTCCCCCAGCATCGCCATCACCGGCGCGTCGTACGCCTCCCACTGCGCCTCCATCACCGGCTTCTGCGGGAACATCACGATGCACGGCCACCGCTGCGCATTCCACAGGATGTTGCTCCCGATCCCCTGCGCGATCATCTTCTGCCCGTCCGTCCCGCTCTCCCCGCTCCCGTGCAGAAAAACGATCGCCGGCCACGCCCTCTCCGGCGTGTAATCCCGCGGCACGTACACCGCGTACTTCAGCCCCACCCCCCCGACCTCCACCATTCTGAACAGGAATCCCGTCGTCGGCTCACCGACGGCGGGTCCGGATGCCCTCCCCCGGACCGCCGCGGCCCCAACGCACACCACCATCCCGATCGCAACCACGGTTCCCAGCAGCGCTCGACGCATGTCTACCTCCAGGTCCGGCGTGCCGCCCCCATCGGCCGCGCTTGGATTATCACACCCAGCCCCGACAAGGCCCGGTTTCTCGCCCCGATTCTTCCAAAACCACCCCCCACACGCCCCAGCCCGCTCCCCCGAACGTTCTCCCGAGCCGATCCGACCCCTGCCGACCCTCGGCCTCCGTCGGCGACCAGAGCCCGTACCTCGCTCACACTTCCCCCAAATTGCCCCCCGCGCCCCGGCTTTCCTTGCCGGAACAGCATATTCCCGGCATACGTATATTAAGAGTGCGGCCGCGACACTCGTCGCCAGCGCGTCGCCTCGATTCTCCCGCCCCCGGCCCTTTCGAGAAAAGGTGGAACTTCATGCTCAAGCTATGGTCTTGTGCCGCGCCCCAGTCGCGGCGTCCCGCCGATCGCGCGTCCGGCCCGTGTTCGATCGCGGTCCCGTGGCGACCCGCCGCCCTCGCCCTGCTCATGGCCCTCGGCCTGAGCGGCGCCGCGAACGCCCAGTACTGCGCCGCGACCGCGACCAACTGCGGCACCGCCTTCGCCGATGAGCGGATCAGCCACGTCACCTTCGCGGGCATCGACAACGACTCGGGCCTCGGCGACGGCCCCGCCGGCTGCTACTCCGACTTCACGGCCATCACCGGCAACGTCCAGCCCGGAAGCTCCTACCAGGTGACGGTCTCCAACGCCGGTCCGTTCACGGACGACTGGTGCGCCGTCTGGATCGACTGGAACCAGGACTTCACCCTCGACGTCGCCACCGAGCAGTATGTGCTGACCTCGGCCGACGCGTCCGCCACCTTCACCGGCAACATCACCGTTCCCGTTGACGCCACGCTCGGCGCCACCCGCATGCGCGTCCGCCTCTGCTACCAGACCGGCCGGACCCCGTGCGGCAACGCCGGATACGGCGAGGTCGAGGATTATTCCATCCAGGTCGGCGCCGCCACCACCGGCGCCTGCTGCGCCGCCTCCGGCGCCTGCACCCAGACCGCCCCCGGCGCCTGCGCCGGAACGTACCAGGGCCTGAGCACCGCCTGCAACCCCAATCCCTGCGGCGGCGCCTGCTGCACCGGCCCCTCCTGCTCCGTCACCACCGCCGGCACGTGCCCCGGCACCAGCGTCTACATCGCCGGCGGCGTCTGCAACGCGGCCGCCTGCACCTACTGCGTCGCCGGGTCCGCCGCCTGCGGCACCCTCGACGACGACGAGCGCATCAGCCGCGTCACCTTCAACACCATCGACAACGATTCCGGCACGGGCGACGGCCCCGCCGGCTGCTACTCGGACTTCACGTTCCTCTCGACCTCGCTCTTCCCCGGCCAGTCCTACCCCATCACGGTGATCAACTCGGGCGTCTACACCGCCGACCAGTCCGCCGTCTGGATCGACTTCAACGGCGATTTCGCCTTCGGCGACGCGGCCTCGGGCGAGCAGACCACCCTGACCAGCGCCGACGGCGGCGCCACGTTCACCGGCAGCGTCCTCGTGCCCGCCGGCGCCCGCCTCGGCGCCACCCGCATGCGCGTCCGCGTCATGTACACCGGCGCGCTCTCCCCCTGCGGCAACGCCACCTACGGCGAGGTCGAGGACTACGCCGTCTCCATCGTCGCGGCCACCACCGGCGCCTGCTGCCAGGCCTCCGGCGCCTGCGGCCAGACCACCCCCGGCGCCTGCACCGGCACGTTCTCCGGCCTTGCCACCAGCTGCGCCCCGGCCAACCCCTGCGGCGGCGCGTGCTGCGATGTGAACGGCGCCTGCTCCGTCACCACCGCCGCCTCCTGCCCCGGCGGAAGCGTCTTCGTCAACGCCGCGGTCTGCACCGGCTCCGTGTGCAGCGGCTCCTGCTGCGACGCGGGCGGCCTGTGCACCCTCGCCACCTCCGCCGGCACTTGCTCCGGCGCCTTCGGCGGCACCAACACCACCTGCAGCCCCAGCCCCTGCCCCGGCCAGTCCTGCGCCAGCCCGATCGTGCTGACGCTCGGCAACCCCGTCGGCGGCGACCTCGCCGCCTCCACCTCCAACTCCACCATCACCTGCTCCACCGGCGCCAAGGGCCTCTGGTACTCCTTCACCGCCCCCGCCGACGGCGCGTACAACATCAACTCCACCCTCACCGGCGGCGCGGGCAACCCCTCCCTGGGCGTCTTCTCCTCGTGCGGCGTCGAAGTTGCCTGCAACAACCCCTGCGCCGGCACCAGCACCGACGTCCTCCAGACCCTCACCGCCGGCCAGCAGATCGTCTTCCGCGCCGGCAGCTGCGGCGACATCACCCTCACCTACCAGGTCACCGTCAGCGTCGCCGTCGTCGGCGCCTGCTGCAACACCACCTCCGGAGCCTGCACGCTCTCGAGCACCGGCGCCGGCGGCTGCGGCGCCAACACCTACGCCGGCGACAACACCGCCTGCGACGGCGTCGTCTGCGGCCAGGGCGCCTGCTGCGATCCTTCCAACGGCGCCTGCACCCTCGCCACCATCAACAGCTGCCTCGGCCAGTTCCAGAGCGTCGGCACCACCTGCACCGTCAACCCCTGCCCCCAGCCCCCCACCGGCGCCTGCTGCAACTCCACCTCCGGAGCCTGCACCCAGGTCTTCGCCGTCAACTGCAACACCGCCACCAGCACCTACGGCGGCGACAACACCTTCTGCGACCCCTCGGGCTTCTGCCCCGGCGTGGGCACCTGCTGCTCGAGCCTGGGCAACTGCGTCGTCCGCTACACCGCCGACTGCCCCGGCGGCCTGACCTCCAACGCCGCCACCTCCTGCACCCCGGGCCTCTGCCCCGCCACCACCCCGAGCATCTGCGAGAACTTCGACAACGACGCCGCGGGCTCCCTCCCCCTCAACTGGACCTCCTCCTCCACCGGCGCCGGCGCCCCCTGGGTCATCGATTCCACCCAGTCCTACTCCCCCTCCAACTCCGTCTTCACCAACGACGTCGGCACCGTCTCCAGCCAGTTCCTCGATCTCCCCGCCGTCACCGCGGCCGGCGGCCTCACCCTCGACTTCTTCTCCTACTTCACCACCGAGGCCGGCTTCGACGGCTGGGTCGTCGAATACTCCACCGACGGCGGCGGCTCATGGACCGACGTGGCCGTGGGCGGCTCCTGGGTCCTCAACGGCTACAACCAGGCCGCCATCAGCATCAACTTCGCCAGCCCCATCGCCGGACGCCCCGCCTTCTCGGGCGCCTCCGCCGTCTGGACCGAGCGCATCGCCTCCATCCCCGCCAACCCCGGCGACTCGGTGATCATCCGCTTCCACATGGCCTCCGACTCCTCGCTGTCCTCCACCGGCGTCTGGCTCGACAACATCTGCATCGGCGGCATCCAGTCCACCGGCGGCACCGGCGTCTGCTGCCGCGGCGCCACCTGCTCGACCTCCGTCCCGCAGGCCAACTGCACCGGCAACGCCCTCGCCGGAGCCTCCTTCGTCGTCGCCGCCTCCTGCAACGCCCCCGGCAACGCCCGCACGCCCTGCTGCTACGCCGACTACAACAAGGTCAACGGCCTGGAGATCCAGGACATCTTCGACTTCATCAACGACTGGCTCGCCTCCAGCCCCTACGCCAACGTGGGCGGGACCGGCGCCCCCGGCCCCCTCAACGTGCAGAACATCTTCGACTTCCTCAACGCCTGGCTCGCCGGCGGCTGCAACTAAAGAGCCTCTCGCGTCGGCGAGAGGTGCCTCACCGGTTCGGTCCCAAAGCCCCCGTCGCAGGACGGGGGTTTTTCCATGGACAACCGCCCACCTGCCACCTTCCTCGTGGCCTCGGGTCCCCGGGCTGCCTCACCCCCACCCCACTCCTGCCTGCCCACACCCCGGGCGATGCCCTTTCGAGAAAACCTGCCCATTCGGCCAGACCCGCCTATCCCGATTTTCGGGGAGTTTCCGGTCAAAGCGTTGACTCATTCCAATCTCTTGGCCGGTTGCAAATGCACTAGATTCTGCCAGCAGATTGATTGGCCGATATCCAATTAACGTGGCATTCTGAATATCCATTGGTTTCGGCTGAATAAAAACTCAGCCCCTCAGGCCTGGTCCCAACCCCACCCGTTCCCGCATCCGGAGGCATCGTCCATGTCGACTCGATCACGAAACCCGTTGTCGTTCCGATGTTTGCTCGCGCTCTTCGCCTCGGCGTTGGCGGCCCAGTCGGCCCAAGCCGTCGGCGACGTCGTCATCAGCCAGGTGTGGGGCGGTCCCTCCTCGGCGACCGGCACCGCCGGCCTGCCCCGAGCCGACTACGTCGAACTCCACAACCGCACCGGCAGTGCCATCAACATGAGCGGATGGTCGCTCAACATCGCCACCACCACCGGAACCACCTGGTCCAAGCTCGATCTCCCCACCGGCCCCATCCCGGCCAACGGATACTTCCTTGTTCGCGTCTCCGCCGACGCGACCAACGGCACCGACCTCCCCACGCCCGACGCCGCGTTCGGAACGCTCTCCTATACCGTTCTCTCTTCCACCAGCGGCAAGGTGTGCCTCCGCGACACCACCACGGCGATCGGCGCCCTCAACTGCCCGTCCACGAACATCATCGACCTGGTCACCTACGGGACCACCGGAACCTGCTTCGAGGGCACCGGGCGCGCCCCGGGCGGCAGCACCTCCGGCTCCGGGAGCGCCCCGTTCCGGCGCGGCGACGGCTGCCTGGACAGCGACGACAACACCGCCGACTTCACCACGATGATCCCCAATCCGCGCAACAGCGCCTCCCCGCCGACGAGCGGATGCGTCACCGGCGCCTGCTGCGACCCCATCACCGGCGCCTGCGTCCTCGACACCAACGCCAACTGCGGGGGCGCCGGCTCGAACTACATCGGCGACGGCACCTCCTGCTCCGCCAACACGTGCGATCCCTCCGGCGCCTGCTGCAACGGCACCACCGGCAGCACCTGCACCGCCCCCCGCACCGCCTCCGGCTGCGCCGCCCTCACCAACGGCGTCTACATCGGCAACGGCACGACCTGCTCCCCCACCCCCTGCACCACCGGCGCCTGCTGCATCGACTCGGGCGCGGGCGGCACCTGCTGCACCACCGTCTTCTCCGGCGTGTGCATCAACCAGGGCGGCGTCGCCAGCCCCGCCGGCGTGACCTGCACCACCCTGGGCAACTGCATCCCCCCCGCCGCCAACGACCTCTGCGCCAACGCCATCACCGTCTCCGCAGGAACCCTCTACGTCGGCAGCAACTTCGCCGCCACCGACACCGGCGACGGCCCCAACCCGACCTCGGAAACCACCAAGACCAACAACAAGGGCGTCTGGTACAAGTTCACCCCCAGCGTCACCAGCGTCTTCGACGTCAGCGCCTGCGGGACCGTGTTCGACTCCACGATGCAGATCTTCCGCATCCCCAACTGCACCGACCTGAGCACCTGGTCCTACGTCGCCTGCGACGATGACAAGTGCGCCGGCGGCGCGACCGAGCCCGGCGAGTGCGCCGTGAACGGCAGCGGTCTGGCCCCCCTCATCCTGGGCGTCGCGCTCGAGGCCGGCCAGACCTACTACATCCGCGTCAACGCCTACACCACCGCCACCACCGGCGGCGGCAACTACCACCTCCTGGTCACCGACGTGGGCGGGGCCTTCGGCGCCTGCTGCATTTCCACCACCGGCGAGTGCATGCTCCGCTCCGGCACCGGCTGCACCACCAACGATCCCGCCGGCATCTACGCCGGCGATGGCACCACCTGCACCACCAACCCCTGCACCGTCGTCGTCGGCGCCTGCTGCTTCTCCGGCGGCGTCTGCGTGCCGCGCCAGCAGTCCGCCTGCACCGGCACCAACGTCTACAACGGCGACGGCTCCACCTGCTTCCCCAGCCCCTGCGAGACGGGCGCCTGCTGCTCCAGCACCGGCGTCTGCACCGTCACCGGCCCCAACAACTGCACCGCCTCCGGCACCGCCTACCTCGGCGCCGACACGGTCTGCTCCCCCGACCCGTGCCCCAAGGGCGCTTGCTGCAACGCCTCGACCGGCGCCTGCACCATCACCGCCCCCTCCTCCCAGGGCGGCTGCTCCACCGGCACCTTCCAGACCGTCGGCTCGGTCTGCACCGCCGGCTCCAACCCCTGCGTCCCCGCCAACGACGAGTGCACCGGCGCGATCGCTCTCTCCGAGGGTGTGAGCGTCAACAGCTCCACCTACGGCGCCACCCAGTCCGCCAACGCCACCCTCTGCAGCTCCGGCCTGGACGTCTTCTTCTCCTTCCCCCCCGCCTCCACCGGCACCTACCGCGTCCTGCTCACCCCCTCCACCACCTCCCTCTCCCTCGCCGTCGGCACCATCTGCCCGACCTTCGACGACAACGTCGCCTGCATCACCTCCTCCACCACGCCCCGAAACACCGGACCCATCACCCTCACCGGCGGGACCACCTACTACATCCGCCCCGGCATCAGCGGAACCACCGCCAGCGGCGCCTCCTTCGACCTTGTCGTCAACGCCACCGCCACCGGCGCCTGCTGCAACAACACCACCGGCGTGTGCACCGTCGCCGCGGCCATCGACGGCTGCGGAACCACCGGCACCTACCAGGGCGACAACTCCGCCTGCACCGCCTCCACCTGCCCCGTCGGCGCCTGCTGCAACCTCACCTCCGGCGCCTGCACCATCACCGCCCCACCCTCCACCGGCGGCTGCTCCACCGGCACCTACCAGGGCGACGACACCACCTGCATGGTCGGAACCTGCCCCGCCCAGGGCATCTGCTGCAACCAGTGCACCCTCGCCTGCACCGTCACCGTCGAGTCCGGCTGCGACACCGGCACGAGCACCTGGGACGGCGGCGCCACCGCCTGCACACCCTCCAACATCTGCCGCACCTACGGCGCGGCCCCGGCCAACGACGGCGCCTGCGGCGCGATCCCCCTCTCCCTCGGCGTCACCACCACCGGCTCCATGAAGGGAGCCACCGATACCGACGATGGCGGCACCGTCTCCGGCTGCGGCACCACCGGCACCCCCGGCCCCGCGCTGTGGTACTCCTTCCAGCCCGCCACCACCGGCTATTACGAGCTGACGACCTGCGGCACGACCTTCGACAACACCATGGCCGTGCTCACCGGCGCCTGCAACGACGTCGCCAACATGACCGTGGTCGCCTGCGACGACGACTCCTGCAACGGCGGCAGCGCCGAGCCGGTTGTCTGCGGCACCGGCGTGAGCAGCTCGCTCGGCGCCGTGATCTCCTTCGTCTGGCTCGACCAGAGCACCAGCTACTTCGTCCGCGTCCGCGCCTACACCTCCACCACCACCGGCGGCACCTTCCCGCTGACCATCAACACCACCATCGCCGGGGCCTGCTGTTCCACCGCCGGCGCCTGCACCACCACCACCCAGGCCGGCTGCACCGGAACCTCCCTGTTCCTCGGCAACGCCACCGCCTGCGGCGTGGACCCCTGCCCCGCGACCGGCTCCTGCTGCAACAACTGCACCTACGCCTGCACCCTCGGCTTCGAGGCCGCCTGCAACACCGGCACCAGCACCTGGACCGTCGGCGGTTCCTGCACCACCGGCTCCATCACCTGCATCCAGGGCGCCGCCCCCGCCAACGACCTGGCCACCGGCGCCATCGCGCTGACCTCCGGCAACGCCGTCACCGGCACCCTCTTCACCGCCACCAGCACCGACGACGGCCCCCAGTCCACCTGCGACGCCGTCGCCTCCAAGGGTGTCTGGTACTCCTTCAGCCCCCCCTCCACCGGCGACTACAGCCTCGGCACCTGCGGCTCCACCTTCGCCAACGTCCTCACCGTCCTGACCGGCGACCCCAACGTCCCGTCGAGCATGGCCATCGTCGCCTGCGATGACGATACCTGCCTGGGCACGGAGACCGCCACCTGCGGCACCGGCAGCGGCTCCACCGCCGCCGCGCTCATCCCCGTGCTCACCCTCACCCAGGGCACCACCTACTACCTCCGCGTCCAGGTCGACGGCGCGACCGCCACGGGCGCGGGCACCTTCTCCGTCTCCGTGATCCCGGCCGTTTCCGGAGCGTGCTGCGCCAACGGCGGCGCCTGCACCGACACCATCGCCAGCCTCTGCACCGGCGGCTCCCTGTTCTTCTCCGGCCAGACGTGCGGGTCCGGCCCCTGCGCCAACGTGGGCGCGTGCTGCAACACCACCACCCTCGCCTGCTCCCTGTCGCTGGCGGCCTCCTGCACCGGCGGCTCAAGCCAGTTCCAGGGCGCCGGCGTCTCCTGCACCTCGCCCAACCCCTGCCTCACCAACGACGAGTGCCCCGGCCCCAACCTCCCCCTGGCCACCTTCTACTTCGCCACCAACGTCGGCGCCACGCCCGGCGCCGGCACCTCCCCCTCCTGCTCCATCAGCGGCTGCGAGGACACCTGGTGGGACTTCACCGCCCCCTTCACCGACACCTTCCGCTTCCACTGCGTCCAGCTCAACAGCGGCCAGCCGGTCATCTCGCTCTGGCCCGATTGCTCCCTCACCGGTGAACTCGCCTGCCTCAGCGGCGGTCGAGAGTCCCCCGTCACCCCCGACATCCCCCTCGCCTACGCCATGACCGCCGGCCAGAACATCAAGGTCCGCATCTCCGCCTACGCCTGCGCCGAGAACGCCTACACCCTCGAGGTCAACTCCACCCTCCCCTCCGGCGCCTGCTGCACCGGCCCCACCTGCGCCGTCCAGCTCGCCTCCGCCTGCTCCGCCGGCTACCAGGGCGACAACTCCGTCTGCACCCCCACCACCTGCGCCCAGCCCGGCGTCTGCTGCCGCGGCGCCACCTGCTCCACCGCCTTCGCCGACGCCGCCGCCTGCGCCGCCGCGCTCGACTCTACCTCCGCCGCCGTGGCCTCCAAGTTCGTCACCGCCGCCGCCTGCAACACCCCCGCCACCACCCCCGGC
>CALMPG010000166.1 GCA_937871915.1 uncultured Phycisphaerales bacterium | reverse complement strand
GCCCTGCGCGAATGGTCCGCCACGGGTCACCTGCCGCCACTCCCCGCGCAGACCGTTGCAGGCGGCTGAAGAGTTACCGGTTTCCCAACAGTCCACCCTTTCGGCGACGGGCGTTTCGTGTTCGAACTTCATTTTTATCGATTATGGAGCCGCCCTGATCCCTCATCTCGGTACATCCGGGGTCAATCGATGCGACATGACGTTCCAAGTCGATGGGAGTTGCCCGTTTGATTTCCAGACAACCTTCACGTCAAACAACGTAAGCGAAACTCAAGGCTCGCTCTTTCTTCGCAACAATACCACAAGCACCAATGTGTTCTCATACTCCGCTTCTGGTTCCCAGTCGGGCATCCTCTCCACGGGCAACTACACGCTCAGCATTCTCATCCAGGGACACAGCGGCGGCTCACTCTCCTTCGACGGCCGCACCCAGATTGACGCGGTGTTCAATGTACCCGCCCCCGCAGCCTGTACGGGCCTCGGCCTCTCCGCCGCGGCCTTGCTCGCGCGCCGTCGGCGTAGATAAGCCCGAGGGCGCGGTACCATTGTCCATGTCTTCAGCAACGCTCCCCGCCTACGAAAAACTCGGCGTCTTCTACCTCGGCAAGCGCTACGACCTCGCCACGCGCACCCGAACCCCCGAGCTCGTCCTCTACGACTCCAAGGACCTCACCACCCACGCCGTCTGCGTCGGCATGACCGGCTCGGGCAAGACCGGCCTCTGCCTGGACATCCTCGAAGAGGCCGCCATCGACGGCATCCCCGCGATCCTCATCGATCCCAAGGGCGACCTGGCCAACCTCCTCCTCACCTTCCCGCAGCTCCGCCCCTCCGACTTCCGCCCCTGGATCAACGAGGACGACGCCCGCAAGGCGGGCAAGTCTCCCGACGATTTCGCCGCAGCGCAGGCCGCGCTGTGGACCAAGGGCCTCGCCGACTGGCAGCAGGACGGCGATCGCATCCAGCGCCTCCGCGACGCGGCCGACTTCTCCATCTACACCCCCGGCTCCTCCGCCGGAATCCCCGTCTCCATCCTCAAGTCCTTCGCCGCGCCGCCGCCCGGAATCATCGAAGACGCCGACGCCTTCCGCGACCGCGTCTCCACCACCGTCGGCGGCCTCCTCGCCCTCATGGGCATCACCGCCGACCCCATCCAGTCCCGCGAGCACATCCTCCTCTCCGCCATCCTCGCCGGAGCATGGTCGGCCGGCGAAACCCTCGACCTCGCCGCGCTCATCGGCCGCATCCAGCAGCCCCCCTTCGACCGCCTCGGCGTCATGCCGCTCGAATCCGTCTACCCGAGCAAGGACCGCTTCGCCCTCGCCATGGCCCTGAACAACCTCGCCGCCGCGCCCGGCTTCGGCGCATGGATGGAAGGCCAGCCCCTCGACATCGGCGCCATGCTCTACACGCGCGAGGGCAAGCCCCGCCACGCCATCTTCTCCATCGCCCACCTCTCCGACGCCGAGCGCATGTTCTTCGTCTCCCTCCTCCTCAACGAGTTCCTCGGCTGGGTCCGCGCCCAGTCCGGCACCACCAGCCTGCGCGCCCTCCTCTACATGGACGAGATCGCCGGCTACTTCCCCCCCGTCGCCAACCCGCCGAGCAAGCAGCCCCTCCTCACCCTCATGAAGCAGGCGCGCGCCTTCGGCGTCGGCGTCGTCCTCGCCACCCAGAACCCCGTCGATCTCGACTACAAGGGCCTCGCCAACGCCGGAACCTGGTTCATCGGTCGCCTCCAGACCGACCGCGACAAGCAGCGCGTCCTCGACGGCCTCGAGGGCGCATCCTCATCCGCCGGCGCGAGCATCGACCGCGCCGAGATGGACCGCCTCCTCTCCGCCCTCGGCCCCCGCCAGTTCCTCATGAACAACGTCCACGACGACCACCCCGAGGTCATCGAGTCCCGCTGGTGCCTCTCCTACCTCCGCGGCCCCCTCACCCGCCAGCAGATCAAGACGCTCTCCGATCCCGCCCGTGCCACCGACCGTGGCTCGGCACGGTCGGTGCCGACCGCGCCAACGGGCGCGGCATCCGGCGCGACTCCCAGATCTGAAATCTCAAATCTGAAGTCCGATTCCTCCCGCCCCATCCTCCCCTCCGAAATCCCCCAGCACTTCCTCCCCGCCCGCGCCATCCCCACCGGCTCCACCCTCCAATACCGCCCCATGCTCCTCGGCCTGGCCAAGGTCTACTACTCCGACCCCAAGGCCGCCATCGATCAGACCCAGACCCAGTCCCTCCTCGTCCCCATCACCTCCGGCCCCGTCAGCGTCGATTGGGATAGCGCCACCCAATCCGACCTCACCGAGCAGGACCTCGAATCCCGCCCGCAACCCGGCGCCGCCTTCGCCCCCCTCCCCGCCGACGCGGCCATCCCCAGAAACTACACCGCCTGGCAACGCGACCTCGCCGACGCCCTCTTCAAGATCGGCAAACTCGAACTCCTCAAATACCCCCCGCTCAAGGCCTCCAGCACGCCCGGCGAATCCGAGAAAGACTTCCGCATCCGCCTCGCCCACATGGTCCGCGAGCAGCGCGACGACCAGAAGCAGCGCCTCCGCCAGAAATACGCCCCCAAACTCGCCGCCCTCGAAGAGCGAAAACGCAAGGCCCAGCAGCGCGTCGCCGCCGAAAAGTCCCAGTCCGCCGGCGCCAAGATCTCCGCCGTCGCCTCCTTCGGCGCGGCCATCCTCGGCGCCTTCATGTCCCGCAAGGCCATCAGCGCCACCAACATCTCCCGCGCCGGCACCGCCATGCGCTCCGTCGGCCGCATCTCCAAGGAGTCCGGCGACGTCGGCCGCGCCGAGGAAACCGTCGAGGCCGTCCAGCAGCAATACGCCGCCCTCGAAGCCCAGTTCAACGAAGAAACCGCCGCCATCGACGCCGCGCTCGACCCCACGACCGACGACCTCGACACCACCATCCTCAAGCCAAAAAAGTCCAACATCCAGATCCAACTCGTCGCCCTCGCCTGGGCCCCGCACGCGGTCGACGCCGGCGGCGACGCGACGCCGGCGTGGTAACGCCCGCGAAGAGCCGCCGCAATACAATGTCCGGATGCGATCGCTGAAACAGGCCAATCTCTCCCCCGCCCACTTCGCAGCCGTGACGGCGGCGGCGGACCTGCTTCGCAGCCAGTTCGGCGCGACGTCGGTAATCCTGTTCGGCTCGGTTGCACGGGGTGAGGCACGTGAGGATTCCGATGTTGATCTGCTCGTGCTGCTCCCGCGCGAGGTGACGTTCGTTGAACGTTTCGCCATCTCAGGCGCTCTCTCGCCGCTCGGCCGCGCGCACGACGTGCTCTTCAACACAGTCGTCGCGGAGGAGGCGGCCTGGCCGAGCAGGCCATTCCCGCTCTCCGAACACGTGCGACGCGATGGAATCGCGGCGTGAGCGACCCCGTTCCATCCCCCGAGCATCGAGCGCTCGCCGCCGCGTTCGCCGAGCGCAGCGTGGACGCACTGCGCACGGCACGCCACGACCTGCCCGTGAGTCCGGTGGCCGCCGTCAATCGGTCCTACTACGCGGCCTTCTACGCGGCATCCGCGGTCTTCGCGCTCGAAGGACGCACGTTCACGAGGCACACCGCCGTCCGATCGGCCCTCCACAAAGACCTTGTGAGCCCCGGCCGGATCCAGCAGGCAATCGGGGAAGCGTTCGATGGTCTCTTCGACTCACGCGGCGATGGCGATTACGATGCCCTCGCCCGAGTTACCGCCGCCGACGCATCGATCGCGATAGAACAATCCGAGAAAGTCACCGCGGTGTTGCTCGCCCTCTTTGAATCTTCTCGCAAGTAGCCGCCATCACCCCGCCGCGCTCCCCACCAGCCCCGCATTCGTCGGAAACCGCTGCAGCGCGGCCAGCAACTGCTCGATCTGCACATGCGGCGGCGCGTTCATCAGCCGCCTCCGCAGCGCCCCGATCGTCTTGAGCTCCTGCTCCGGCTGCAGCAGGTGCTCCTTCCGCGTCCCGCTCGCCGCAAGGTTGATCGCCGGGAACAGCCGCCGCTCGCTGATCTTCCGGTCCAGGATCAACTCCATGTTCCCCGTCCCCTTGAACTCCTCGAAGATCACCTGATCCCCCGCGCTCCCCGTGTCCACCAGGCACGACGCGATGATCGTCAGACTCCCCGCCTCCTCGGTGTTTCTCGCGGCCCCGAACAACTGCTTGGGCACCTCCAGCGCCCGCGAGTCGATGCCCCCCGACAGCGTCCGCCCGCTGCTCGCGTACTTCTTCGACCGGTTGAACGCCCGCCCCAGCCGCGTCAAAGAGTCCATCAGCACCACCACGTGCCGACCCGCCTCCACCATCCGCTTGCACCGGTCGATCGCCATGATCGCCACGTTGATGTGCACATCCGCGTCGTGGTCGTTCGACGATCCCACCACGCGGCACCGCGGCCGCGCCGGGTGCCCCGCCACTCCGTGGCGGGATTGCCCCGGGTACCCCGCCACTCCGTGGCGGGTCTCGGCCTCCGTCGTCCCCATGTAGTCCGCGAACGTCCGCCGGAAGTCCGTCACCTCCTCCGGCCGCTCATCCACCAGCAGGATCCACACCTCAACATCCGCGTGGTTCCGCAGGATCGCCCCCGCGATGTCCTTGAGCAGCGTCGTCTTCCCCGCCTTCGGCGGCGACACGATCAGCCCGCGCTGCCCCCGACCCAGCGGACAAAACAAATCAATCAACCGGCACGACGGCGAACACCCCGGGTGCTCCAGCGTCAGCCGCGGCTGCGGATCGATCGACGTCAACTCATCGAACGGCTTCGCCTTGGCAAACCGATCCGGACCCACCCTTGGGTCGCCCGCGCTCTTCCCGCCCCCCCCCGGCCCCCCGGGCCTGGTCAAAGCCGCCGGCGCCCCGGTACCCCCGCCACTCCGTGGCGGGTCTTGGTTGGTCGCCGCGGAGTTGGCCACGGTGCTTCCCTGCGAGGATCCGCCGACCAGGTTCGCCGGCTGCCCCGGCATCGTCCCGCGAAACTGCCCCGGCCCGCCCCGCCCCCACCCGCGCCCGCCACGATGCGCCAACGGATGGTGCGCCCCGGCGCCCGCCGAAGATGAGTGGGGGGGTTGCACCGCCGCCACCTCCGGCGCGCCCGGCTTCGGCGCAGGCGCCGCCGCCGCCGGCACGTTCATCTGATGCCGCGACCGATACCCCACCGTCACCGTGATCTCCAGCCCATGCCGCAACTTGTACCGCTCCGCCAGCGCGGGCGGCACGAACGGATCGTCCTCCCGCTGCACCAGCGTCGAGCCGCTCAACTGGCGCACGCGGCCACCCGGCCCGCCCTGGCTCTGTTGGGCGCGCTGAGGCCACTCCAGAATGCCTGTCAAGGTGCTCATGCAAAATGTCGGCACGGCGCGCCGGCCCCAACGGCCGCTCACCAAACCAAACGCGCCAGTCGATGTCCCCGTCCCCCGGGGCCCATGCCCGGAATTCCCCGACCCCCTCCCCGTTCCACGAACCATTCCATAAGAGCATACTTCCGCCCCAATGTCAAGGCTCTTCCGCATCTCCCGCTCAAACCGGCGGCTTTCCTCCCCGCAACCCTCGCCACCTTGACACCTCGCCACCTTGACACCTTCCCCAAGCCCCCTTTCGCTATCATCGCCCCAGCGTGCACAGCGGGGCACGGGTGACCGCGGATGGAAACACTCAAGGGCATCGCCGTCTCTCCGGGAATCGTCATCGGACGCGTCTTCGTCCTCGACGATGAGCGCCGCCGCATCCCCAAGCGCACCGTCCGTCCCGAGCAACTCCCCCACGAGCACAGCCGCCTCTGGGTCGCCCTCGGCGAGTCCATCGCCGAGCTCAACATCCTCCGCGACCGCACCCGCTCCCAGCTCGGCGAGGAGGCCGGCAAGATCTTCGGCGTCCACATCGGCATGCTCTCCGACGCCTCCCTCACGCGACCCATGCACGAGCACATGGACCGCGAGAACGTCACCGCCGAGTACGCCGTCTGGAAGGGCTTCGAGGACCTCGTCGCCGTCTTCCAGAAACTCCCCGACCCCACCTTCCAGACCAAGGTCGACGACCTCCGCGACCTCTCCTCCCGAGTCGTCCGCCACCTCATCGGCGAGCACGCCAGCCGCCTCCCCCAACTCTCCACCCACGCCGTCGTCGTCGCCCGCGACCTCACCCCAAGCCAGGCCGCCGGCTTCGACCGCCGACACGTCATGGCCTTCGCCACCGACCTCGGCGGAAAGACCAGCCACACCGCCATCGTCGCCCGTGCCCTCGGCATCCCCGCCGTCGTCGGCGTCTCCCACCTCACCGAGCACGTCACCGACGAGATCGCCATCATCATCGACGGCGACCGCGGCGTCGTCGTCATCGACCCCGACCAGGCCACCCGCGACCACTACGAGGACCTCATCGAGGCCCGCAAGGTCGCCCAGGTCTCCCTCGCCGAGATCGCCAAGCTCCCCTCCGTCACCGCCGACGGAACCCCCGTCTCCCTCCTGGGAAACATCGAGTTCCCCGACGAGATCGAGGCCGTCCTCAAGATGGGCGGCGAGGGCGTCGGCCTCTACCGCACCGAGTTCCTCTACCTCACCGGCCAGCAGGAGCCCACCGAAGAGGTCCACCTCGCCGCCTACAAGCGCGCCGTCGAGCTCGCCGCCGGCCGGATCCTCACCATCCGCACCATGGACCTCGGCGCCGACAAATACACCCAGGCCCAGATGGAAGACGCCGAGCGCAACCCCTTCCTCGGCCTCCGCTCCATCCGCTTCTGCCTCCAGAACCTCCCCATGTTCAAGGCCCAGCTCCGCGCCATCCTGCGCGCCAGCGGTCTGGGCCCCATCAAGATCATGTTCCCCCTGGTCACCAACATCCAGGAACTCCGCCAGGGCAAGTACCTCCTCAACGACGTCATGGAAGACCTCGAAGAAGAGAACATCCCCTTCGACCGAAACATCGAGGTCGGCATCATGGTCGAGGTCCCCGCCACCGCCATCATGGCCAGCATCTTCGCCCGCGAGTCCGCCTTCTTCTCCATTGGCACCAACGACCTCGTCCAGTACATCCTCGCCGTCGACCGTACCAACGAACGCGTCGCCAACCTCTACAACCCCTACCACCCCGCCGTCCTCGCCATGATCAAGGACGTCGCCCGCGCCGGCAAACGCTACAACATCCCCGTCTCCTGTTGTGGGGAGTCCGCCGGAGACCCCGAATACGCCCTGTTGCTCCTCGGGTTAGGGTTGCGTACCCTTTCAGCAACTGCATCCTCTCTCCCCATTCTCAAAAGGATGGTCCGGAAAGTGACGATCCAGTCCTGCGAGCGGATCGCCCGTAAAGCGGCCTCGCTCGATTCCGACGCCGCCGTCGCGGCCTTTGTCCGCGACCAGGCTCGAAAAGTCATTCCCGAGGCGTTCGACGGACGTTCCGCCGATCGCTGAGGGATCAGGAATCAACGGTTCGGCCCGCCTGTTTCGGGGGGCCGATGCAGGAACGACCGTCCTGTACCGTTCTCGTGCCACCACCTTCCGGCTCTGCGGAGGGTGGTGCGAAGACACCAAGTGTCCGACGCGCGAAAACCGGCACACGGCTCGACAGCCCCGTAGAACGGGCGGAGCCAGGGACGAGATTTCGGCGAGGGCTTTTCCCGCCCCGCCCCCCGCGACTCTCGCGGGGTCCAGCGCCCCGCCGGTCAGCGCCGCTTCACGCGGCCAGCCGGCGCACCCGGCAGCCCCCTTGTGGTGGGCCCGCCCAGGCGCACAGTCGTTCCCGACATCGGCACGAAGTTCAGGCCCGCCCGCTCCGCCGCGGCCGCGACGCGATCATTCGCCCGCCCCGCCCCCCGGCCTCCCGCCGGTCGAGCGCGATCCGACACCGGGTCGCCAGAAAGGTCCCATGTCCAAGAAGCAGATGATCATCAACTACGTCCCCGGCGAAGAGTGCCGCGTCGCCATCGTCGAGGACGGCCGCCTCGAAGAGTTCCACGCCGAACGCATGGACGGCCCCTCCAACCACGTCGGCAACATCTACGTCGGCAAGGTCATGAACGTCGAGCAGTCCATCCAGGCCGCGTTCATCGACTTCGGCCTCGAACACAACGGCTTCCTCCACACCTCCGACGTCCACCCCCAGTACTTCCCCGGTGAAGATGGGGGAGGAAACGGCAAGACCGAGCGCGTCGGCCGCAAGACCCCCCGCCGCGAGCGTCCCCCCATCCAGGACTGCTTCCGGCGCGGCGACGAGGTCGCCGTCCAGGTCCTCAAGGAGGGCGTGGGCACCAAGGGCCCGACCGTCACCTCCTACCTCTCCATCCCCGGCCGGTTCCTGGTGATGATGCCCCAGATGGACAAGGTCGGCGTCTCCCGCAAGGTCGAGGACGAGGACACCCGCCGCAAGATGCGCGAGATCCTCGACCAGCTCGACCTCCCCGAGGGCTTCGGCTTCATCCTCCGCACCGCCGGCATGGAGCGCTCCAAGGCCGAACTCAAGCGCGACCTCGCCTACCTCATGCGCCTCTGGAAGGACATGGAAAAGCGCTGGCGCTCCGGCTCCAAGCCCCGCCTGCTCTACTCCGAGAGCGACCTGCTCGTCCGCGCCCTCCGCGACCTGCTCACCTCCGACATCGACGAGGTCATCGTCGACAACGAGGCCGCCCTCAACCGCGCCGCGCGATTCCTCAAGATCGTCTCCCCGCGCACCACCACCAGCGTCGTCCACTACACCGGCAAGGCCCCCATCTTCCACGTCATGGGCATCGAGCCCCAGATCCAGATCATCCACGCCCGCGAGGTCCCCCTCCCCTCCGGCGGACGCCTCGTCATCGACGAGGCCGAGGCCCTCGTCGCCATCGACGTCAACTCCGGCCGCTCCCGCGAGGCCCGCGACTCCGAGACCAACGCCTACGAGACCAACCTCGAGGCCGTCGACGAGATCTGCCGCCAGCTCCGCCTCCGCGACCTCGGCGGCGTCATCGTCTCCGACCTCATCGACATGCGCTCCGCCAAGCACCGGCGCGACATCGAGGGCCGCTTCCGCGACATCCTCAAGAAGGACCGCGCCCGCTGGACCACCGCCCCCATCTCCGAGTTCGGCATCCTCGAGATGACCCGCCAGCGCATGCGCGCCAGCCACGAGTCCCAGCACTTCGCCGACTGCCCCACCTGCCGCGGGCGCGGCCTCGTCCAGCGCCCCGACTCCGTCGCCGCCGACGCCCTCCGCGACCTGGCCGCGCTCCTCGACAACGACTCCGTCCGGCGCGTCGAACTCGTCGTCCACCCCCGCATCGCCGGCGAACTCCTCTCCACCCGCCGGCGCGCCCTCTCCCGCATCGAGCGCGGCTCCGGCACGCCCCCCAAGCACGTCGACGTCCGCATCTCCGAGGCCATCCCCGTCGATCGCGTCACCTTCTACGCCTACGACGAGCGCGGCGCCGATCTCGACCTCCCCAAGCTCGGCCACCGCAAGGCCAAGCCCGACGAGCTCCTCGCCTACGAGATCTCCTCCGATGCCGCCGCCGAGGAAGAGGGCGGGTGGGCCGCCGAGCCCGAGGTCCTCGCCCCCGAGCCCGAGGTCTACCCCGACGAGGTCGTCGCCGACGCCGAGGCCCACCCCATCGAACTCGAGCCCCTCTCCCTCGCCGACATGGCCGCGCAGGATCGCGCCGGCCAGGCCCAGCAGCAACAAGGCGACGAGTTCCACGGCGAGGGCGGCGAAGGTCGTCCCCGCCGTCGCCGTCGCCGCCGCCGCGGCGGGCGCGGCCGCGGCCCCGACGGCGCCGGCCTCATGCCCGGCCAGCCCGGCTACGACCCCAACTACATCCCCCCCCAGGGCGAGCCCGCCTACGACGCCCAGGGCGCACCCGTCTTCTCCGAACACACCGCCGACTCCTTCAACGTCGAAGATCAGGAGGCCCTCGTCGCCGATCCCTCCCACGCCGTCGGCCAGGGCACCCACCACCACGACCACCCACACGGCCCCGACGCAAACGGCGCCATGCCCGGCGAGGGCCCCCGCCGCCGTCGCCGCCGCGGCCGTCGCGGGCGCGGACGCGGCCCCGACTCCGGCGCGCCCATGGGCCCCGACGGCGCATACCCGGCCCAACCCGCCGATGGTGATTTCCAGAACCAGCCCCTCCAGTCCCCCGATCAGTCCGGCGACGAGTTCCCGCCCGAGCAGATGGAGGGCGAAGCCCCCTACATCGAAAACGCCGAAGGCGCCCGGCAGCCCTTCGATGGCGGACACTTGCCCCACGGCCCCGGCGGTGAACACCCCGACGGCCCCCGCCGCCGTCGCCGCCGTCGCGGCCGCGGCCGCTCGGGCGGACCCGGTGGCCCCGGCGACATGGGCGCCCCCGGCCCCGCGCCCATGCACGCTCCCCCGATCGCTCGCGCCCCACGCCCTTCCGGCCGCGGCGAGCCCCCGGCGCCCAACAGCCTCGCCGACATGTTCCGCACCGCCCCCGACGGCCTCGAGCGCGGCTACACCGACGATGCGCCCTTCGACGCCCCGCAGGGCGACTTCGAGCCCGCGCCGGAGAGCGTTGAAGGCAACGCCGCTCCCGAGTTCCAGGGCGAGAACGCCCCCGGCGATCACGGCCCCGACGGCCCGCCACAGTTCAACCCCGACGGCACTCCCCGCCGTCGTCGCCGACGCGGCGGGCGCGGCCGCAATCGCAACCGCGACGGCGCAGGCCCCGGCGGCCAGGCCGGTGAAGGTGGCGGTGGCGGCGCGCCGCAAGGCAGCAACGCCCCGCGCCCCAGCGCACCCGCGCCCTCCCGTCCCCAACCCCCCCAACCCCCCGCGCGCCCCGGCCCCGGCTACATCCCCCCGGCCCCCGCATCTTCCCCCGAGCCCGCCGGCCAACCCAAGATCCGCACCCTCTACGGCAGCCGCAAGCGCCTCGCCCCCGGCGTCACCAAAACCATCAAGCGCGACGACTGACACGCCCGGGATGAGCGAAGGCCCTGCGCAGCGAATCCCGCGGATTTCCTTTCCCGACCGACAAGCCCGGCCGCCCGCACACGCGTGATCGAAAAACGCCTCATCATCCTCGGCTCCACCGGCTCCATCGGCACCCAGACCGTCGAGGTCGTCGAGCACCTCAACGCCCTCGCCGATCGCCGCGAATCCCCGGTGCGCTTCCGCGTCGTCGGCCTCGCCACAGGCAAGAACGCCGACGCCCTCTGCGCCCAGGCCGCCCGCCTCGGCGTCACCGACCTCGCCATCGCCGACGAGGCCGGCTGCCCGCATCCTCCCCCCGGCGCCCGCATCCGCCGCGGCCAGGGCGCCGCCGAACGCCTCGTCCGCGAGGTCGAGTGCGACATCGTCCTCGGCGCCATGGTCGGCGCCGCCGGCCTCCCCGCAACCCTCGCCGCCATCACCCTCGGCCGCGATATCGCCCTCGCCAACAAGGAAACCCTCGTCGCCGCCGGCCAGCTCGTCATCCCCGCCGCGCAGCGCTCCGGCTCCAGACTCCTCCCGGTTGACAGCGAACACTGCGGCGTCTGGCAGGCCCTCATGCCAGGACAACGTGACAAGGTGACAAGGGAACACGGTGACCAAGCCACCCCGTCACCTTGCCACCCCGTCACCCTGCCACCCTGTCCCCCCATGGCCTGCGGCCCCGAAATCACCCGCATCATCCTCACCGCCAGCGGCGGCCCCTTCCGCACCGCCTCCGCCGAGGACACCTACAACGCCACGCCCGCCCGCGCCCTCAAACATCCCACGTGGCAGATGGGCCCCAAGGTCACCATCGACTCCGCCTCCCTCACCAACAAGGCCCTCGAGATCGTCGAGGCCCACTGGCTCTTCGGCATCCCCGGCGACAAAATCGACGTCCTCGTCCACCCCCAGTCCATCGTCCACGCCCTCGTCGAGTTCGCCGACGGCAACGTCATCGCCCAACTCGCCCCGCCCGACATGCGCACGCCCATCCAGTACGCCCTCACCTTCCCCCATCGACCCGACGGCGTCTCGCGCAAGCTCGACTGGACCGCCCTCAAGTCCCTCGAGTTCTCCGCCCCCGACCGCGCCCGCTTCCCCGCCCTCGACGCCGCCTACGACATCATCAACCGCGGCGGAACCGCCGGCGCCGTCTTCAACGCCGCCAACGAGACCGCCGTCGAGGCCTTCCTCGCCGAGAAGATCCCCTTCGGCCGCATCACCGAACTCTCCCGCGCCGCCCTCGAATCCGTCGGCTCCTCCCCCATCCGCTCCCTCGCCGATGTCCACGACGCCGACGCCCAGGCCCGCCGCGCCGTCACCGCCGCGCTCCACGTATCCCCGCGCTCGCGCGTGGCGGGGGGGCCGGTCCGATGACTCCCCCGCGGCCGCCATCCGGCGCGCCGGCCCCCGCCCTCGCCGCCGCCGCGTCCATGCTCGCCGACGGCCGCTTCGACGAGGCTCGCACACTCCTCCTCCGCCACATCCAGATCAACAAGGCCCACCCCCACCCCCACGCTCTCTACATGCTCGGCGTCGCCGCCGACGCCCTCGCCCAGCCCGACCAGTCCCTCCATTATCTCGAGCGCGCTGTCGTCGCCGATCCCCACAGCCCGATGTTCACCGTCGCGCTGGCCCACGCCCTCGCCGATCGAAACTGCCTCCCCGACGCCGTCCGCCTCCTCGAGTCGTTCGCCGCGGCCCATCCGCCCAGCGCACCCGTCGCCACCACCCTCTCCAGCGCGCTCTCGCAGCTCGGCCGCGACGACGACGCCCTCCGCGTCGCCGAGTTCGCCCGCGCCGCCCTCGGCGATCTCCCCGATCTCTCCGGCGCGCTCGGCGCCATCCTGCACAAACTCGGCCGCATCGACGACGCCCTCGCCGCCTACCGGCGCGCCCGGCGCATCGCCAAGGAGGGCACCCTCCTCCTCAACCTCGCCCGCGTCGGCGAGGCCGTCGCGCTCTTCCGCGCCGCCACCGAGCAGTTCCCCGACGACGACGCGGCCTGGCTCCACTACGCCTACACCCAGAACTACTCCGACTCCGCCCCCGCCCCCGAACAGGCCCGCGCCCACCGCACCATCGGCCTCGCCCTCCGCAAGCGCCTCGGTCCCCCCTTCACCTCCTGGAACGTCTCGAAGGACCCGGCCCGCCCCCTGCGCGTCGCCATCATCTCCCCCGACCTCCGCCGCCACGCCATCGTCTCCTTCCTGGCGCCCCTGCTCGAGAACTACGACAAGTCTCGGGAAGCGGGGTGGCACCTGACGGCCTACTCCACCAGCCGCAAATCCGACGACGTCACCCAGCGTCTCCGCACCCTCGTCGATGCCTGGCGCGATGTCCCCAATCCCCACCCGCGCTACCTCGCCAATCTCATCCGCGCCGACCGCATCGACGTCGCCATCGAACTCTCCGGCCACACCGAGGGCAACTCCGCCGCCGCCATGCACCTCCGCCCCGCGCCCGTGCAGATCACCTACCTCGGCTACCCCAACACCACCGGCCTGGACACCATCGACATCCGCCTCGTCGATTCCATCACCGACCCACCGGGTCCCGCCGACGCCCTCGCCGTCGAGAAACTCATCCGCATCGACCCCTGCTTCCTCTGCTACCAGCCCATCGTCACAGTGCCACCGGTTGACCGGCTCTGCGGCCAACCTGTGCCAGCCACCTCGGGCGCGCCGAAGCCCGTCTCCTTCGGCTCCTTCAACCTCCCCTCCAAGATCAGCCCACGCACCCTCACCCTCTGGTCTCGCGTGCTCGAGGCCATCCCCAACTCCACGCTCATCCTCAAGCACGCCCTCCTCAAAGAACCCTGGATGCGCGACAACCTCGCCGCCCGCCTCGTCGCCGCGGGCATCCCCGAACCCCGCATCGCCGTCCTCCCCCCGACGCCCTCCTACGCCGACCACCTCGCCGCGTACTCGCACATCGACATCGCCCTCGACACCTTCCCCTACCACGGCACCACCACCACCTGCGAGGCCCTCTGGATGGGCGTCCCCGTCATCACCCTCACCGGCGACCGCCACGCCTCGCGCGTCGGCACCAGCCTCCTCTCCGCCATCGGCCTCCCCGACCTCGCCGCCGCCGACGCCCTCCTCGCGAGCAGGGCCTGACCCGGCCTCAGCGCAGGCGCAGCGGTTCGGGCGGGCCGTGAAAGCGGCGCTCGGCGAGCACCAGCATCCAGAAGACGAGCAGCGGCACCATGTGGAAGACGGCGCGGTTCACCGTCGAGAAGTCGCTCACCCACTCGCCCGCGATCGAGAAGTAGAACACCACCGCGAGGAAGTAG
>CALMPG010000165.1 GCA_937871915.1 uncultured Phycisphaerales bacterium | reverse complement strand
TGTGTACTCCAACCCCTCGGGCAACGGGAGCGCCGAGTCGTTCAGCTCCAACACATGGACCACGGTGGGCGACTATTACCAGTTCCAAGTGAGCACTACGGGCTTCAACACCATCACCTTTGGATGGGCGCAGACGCGCAGCGGCACCGGTGCTCCGACCTTCGACCTCCAGTACCGGGTCGGCACAACCGGTGTGTTCACCACCCTGGTTGCAGGCTACAGCGTCGGCACCACAACGTGGAGCGCCAGCACGCCGGCGGCCGGGTCGGTCTTCGCGCCCGTTGCGGCTCCTCTCGCGGACAACGCTTCGATCGTGCAGTTCCGCCTGGTTTCGACCGCAGCTGTATCCGCAGCGGGCGGTTCGAACCGCGTCGATGACGTGATTATCTCCGGCGTCGCGATCGGCGCCGCCACAGGCGCGTGCTGCAACCCGGATGGAAACTGCACCGGGCCCGTGGCCGCGGGTGCGTGCGGCGGCACCTACCAGGGAGACAACACCTTGTGTGGCAGCGTCGTCTGCCCCGTCACGCAGGGCGCCTGCTGCAACTCGGTCGGCGCGGGATGCAGCGTGGTCGCCTCTGCCGCGGCCTGCGCCTCGCCTAACTCGTACCTCGGGGACGGGTCCACTTGCGGCGTGAACGCCGTCAACTGCCCCAACGGCGCGTGCTGCGCCACCAACGGGTCCTGCGCCGTCACCCTCTCGGCCGGGTGCACCAACCCCAGCACCTGGACCAACGGCGTGTGTGACCCCAACTCTTGCCCCCAGCCCGGCGCCTGCTGCACCACCGCCAGCGGCGCCTGCTCGTTGATCACCCAGGCGGCCTGCGAGGCGCTGATCGGAACGGTTTGGAATGGCGCGGCGTCCTGCACCCCCAGCAATCCCTGCCCGCAGCCCACCGGCGCGTGCTGCCTTGCCAACTCCGGCGCCTGCCAGGTGCTCACGGCCAGCGCGTGCGTGAACGGCTTCTTCGGCGCCAACGTCACCTGCGCCTCCATCGGCTCGTGCACGCCGTCCCAGGTCGTCATCAGCCAGGTCTACGGGGGCGGCGGCAACTCCGGCGCCCAGTTCAACAACGACTTCATCGAGGTCTTCAACCGCGGCCAGACCCCCGTGGATGTGACCGGGTGGTCGGTCCAGTACGCCAGCTCGGCGGGCTCCTCTTGGCAGGTCACGAATCTGCCCAGCATCACGCTCGCGGCCGGGCAGTATCTGCTCGTGCAGGAAGCCGCGGGCACAGGCACCCCCGGTCCCCTGCCCACCCCGGACGCCACGGGCACGATTGCCATGAGCGGCACCAACGGAAAGGTCGCGCTCAGCCGCACCACCACCGCCCTCACCGGCGCTTGCGTCAGCACCGCCGGCACCGTGGCCGACTTCGTCGGCTTCGGCTCGGCCAACTGCTTTGAGGGCACGGCCGCGACGCCCGCGCTGAGCAACTCCACCGCCGCGATCCGCGGCGTGGGCGGCGTCGGCTGCCTCGACACCAACAACAACAACATCGACTTCTCCACCGGCACGCCGACCCCCCGCAACACGGCCAGCCCCTTCGGCTCCTGTCCCCCCGGCAACCCGCCCACGGGCAACGGCTCGGCGTCTCCGGCGCAGGCGTGCGCCGCCATGGCCGTGACGTTCACCGTGACGACCACTTCCAACGGCACCGACCCGGTGGCCGCGGTTTCCGGCAACTTCTCGGCCATCGGTCTGGGCAACAACGAGGCGTTCACCGAGGGCCCCACCAACACCTGGACGCTCAACGTCCCGAGCCTGGTCAACGCGACGCAGCAGCTGTATTCCTTCCCCGTCACGATCTACGACTCCGTCGGCCACGTTGGCGCTACCAACATCGCCTTCACCGTCATCTCCTGCAACTCCACGCTCTCGAACGCCTCGGGCGATCCCGACTTTGTGTGCAACGGCTCGGCGACTCACCTGACGGTCACCGCCACGCCGGGCCCGATGTCCTCGCACGCGGGCCTGGACGTCTTCGCCGACCTCTCCTCCGTGAGCGCCTCGGCTCCCAACCCCGCCCACTTCACCCGCGTCGGCGCGACCGACGTCTACGAGTACTTCGTCACCGTTGACGCGGCCATCCCGATCGGCCCCAAGACGTTTGTGGTGAACCTGACCGACGCGACGGTCGCCGCGGATACCCGCAACCTCACCATCACCACCGCCCCCTGCACCAACTCCGCCTCGCAGATCGTCATCAGCCAGGTGTTCGGCGGCGGCGGGAACTCGGGCGCGATCTGGAAGAACGACTTCGTCGAGCTCTTCAATCGCTCCAGCGTCGCGGTCAGCCTGAACGGCTGGTCGCTCCAGTACGGCTCCGACACCGACGCGGGCTTCAGCGGCAGCATCGGCTCGGGCGCCAACTCCAACTCGCCCGTGCCCCTCTCCGGGACGATCCAGCCCGGCAAGTACTTCCTGATCGAACTCGGCGAAGGCGCCAACACCGGGGCTGCTCCGCTTCCCACGCCCGACCTGGTCGGGGTTCCCGCGATCCCGCTGAGCTCTTCGGCCGGCCGTCTGGCGCTGGTCCGCAACAGCGTCGCTCCTCTGGGCACGACGGCGGGCGGGGCCTGCGCGGACTCCAACATCGAGGACTTCGTCGGCTACGGCGCCACGGCCGAGTGCTTCGAGGGCGACTCGAACCTCGGACCGACCGCGACAATCAACAACTCCACCGCGGTGTTCCGCCGCCTCGGGGGTTGTCAGGATACGGATCGCAACGCGTTCGACTTCTACACCGGCGAGCCCGCGCCGCGCAACGGCGCAACGCCCGCCAACAACTGCGGCGGCCCGGTGGTCAACGGCGTCTGCTGCCGCGGAGCGACCTGCTCCACGGCCTTCGCCACGGCTCAGGACTGTGCCAACGCCAACGACAGCACGAACCCGGGCACGATCCTCTCGGCCTACCACCCCGCGAGCACGGCCTGCAACACGCCCGTGACGACCCCGGGCATGCTGGGCAACACCACCAGCCCCTGCTGCTACGCCAACTACAACCACAACGCGTCCCTCGAAGTCCAGGACATCTTCGACTTCCTCAACGACTGGTTCGCGGGCAAGAAGGGTGCGCTCGTCGGCGGCGACGGCACCACCGGCACCCTGCAGGTCCAGAACATCTTCGACTTCCTGAATGCCTGGTTCGCCGGCGGCTGCGTCTGATCGGGGCCGGGCGGCCCACGCCGCCGGCGTTTTCGCGACCAACCACCAAGCCCCCGCCACTCGGCGGGGGTTTTTCTTGGCCCGGATGGCGGGCAAACGCCCGTATGCTTCGAGCCCGCGGCCGCGTGCCGCCCCTCTCGCTTACGCGAGAGGCTCTCTGGAGCCTTCCCATGCCCGGAATCGACGCCGTCCTCGAGCATCTCAAGCGCGACGAACCGGCGGCCCTTGCGCGTCTGTTCGAGTGGCTCCGTATCCCCAGCATCTCCACCCTTTCGGCGCACAAGGCCGACACCCGCAGGGCCGCCGAGTGGGCCGCGGCCAACCTGCGTGAGTCCGGGTTCGCCGTCGAGCTCCGCGACATCGGCACGCCGCGCGGGTCGGGCCATCCGATCGTCTGGGCCACCACCCCCGGCGGTGGCGGTGGGGGGGGCGGGCCGCACATCTTGTTCTACGGCCACTACGACGTCCAGCCCGCCGATCCTGTCGAACTCTGGGACTCCGGGCCGTTCGAGCCGGTGATCAAGCCCAAGCAGGGGGAGGTGGGCGAGCGCATCGTCTGTCGCGGGGCGTGCGACGACAAGGGGCAGGTGGCGATGTTCCTCGACGCTGTCCGGGCGTGGAAACTCGCGGGGGGCAAGGTCGCCGGGGGCGTTCGATTCTCGGTGTTGCTCGAGGGCGAGGAGGAGTCCGGATCGGTCAACCTCGACGCGTACCTGGGAGCCCACGCCGAGGAGCTCAGGGCCTGCGACGTCTGCCTGATCTCCGACACCGGGATGCTCTCCCGCACCCAGCCCGCGATCACCTACGGCGTGCGCGGCCTGGTCTACACCGAGGTCACGCTCCACGGCCCGGATCAGGACCTGCACTCGGGCCTGTGGGGCGGCCGCTGCCCGAACCCCAACAGCGAGCTCGTCAAGGTTCTCGCCCGCCTGTGGGATGCCGACCGGCGCATCACCATCCCCGGGTTCTACGACGCCGTCCGCCCGCTCACCCCGGGCGAGCGCGAGGCGTGGAAGAAACTGCCGTTCAACCAGAGCGAGGAGCTCGCCAAGATCGGCCTGCCGCCCGAGGCCGACGTGGGCGAGAAGGGCTTCACGGCGATGGAGCGAGAGTGGGCCCGCCCCACGGCCGAGATCAACGGCATCGTCGGCGGGTACACCGGGCCGGGGGCGAAGACCGTCATCCCCGCCCACGCCAGCGCGAAGGTCAGTTTCCGCCTCGTCGCGGATCAGGACCCCGAGACCATCCGCGACGCCTTTTTCGCCTGGTGCAAAGCCAACACACCCCCCGGGTGCCGGTGGGAGTTCCACGACCATTCCGGGGGCAACGGCGTGACGCTTCCGACCGACTCGAAGTATCTCCAGGCCGCGTCGGGCGCGATCGAGAAGGCCACCGGCAAGCGTCCCGTGCTCATCAAGTCCGGCGGCTCGATCCCGGTCGCGGGCTCGCTCAAGGCCATCGCGGGGCTGGACACGATCTTCATGGGCTTCGGCCTCAACGACGACCGAATCCACTCGCCCAACGAGAAGTTCGAGCTCGAGTGCTACCGGATGGGGGCCCGCTCGCACGCGCTGTTTATCGATGCCCTGGCGAACATGCGGGGGTAGGCCGGGCGTACATGTGGGCGTGGGCGCTTGAAGAACTCACCGGGCCTACGCCGCCTGCTTCTTCTCGTCTGCCACCGGGAACTTCAGTTCGGTGTCGTCCACCATCTCCCCGACCTCGATCACCTCTCCGGCCTCCCGGGCCCGCATCTCGGCCAGCCGGGCGGCGTATCCGCGCCGGAGACCGGTCGCCTCCACGCGCAAATCGTGCACGCTCCGGAAGTGCTGGAACTGTTTGGCCAGCACCGACAGGATCGCGAGGATTCCCGCCGCGCCGACCACGGAAAATGCAACCCAGGCCTCGACGGGGAAGTACGCCATACGGACATGATCGGACCATCCACGCCCCCTCTGAAGTCCGGTTCGGGTGCCGCGGCACGCTCGCCGGGGCGATTGGCCGCCCCGTCCGGGTTCCGGCCGTCGCGTCTACCACTTCTTGTTACAATCCCCCCCGTGAGAATCAGGGCGCTCCCGGTCATCATGTTGCTCGCCGCCGTACTGGTCCTTGCGCCGTGGCTGCGCGCCCAGGTCGATGAGGACTACAGCGGCCAGACCCCTGCCCGCCCGCAGATCCCCAGCCGCGCCGCCAACCCCGGACGCGGCTCGGGCGACATCCAGCTCCAGGTGCGGGCCTTCGGCCTGGGCAACAACGCCCGCCCGGGCGAATGGATCGGCGTGTGGGTCCAGGTCACCGACAGCTCGGACAAGGTCCGCAACGTGATCGTCCGCATCATCGATCCCGACCTGGACGGCGACGATGCGCTCATGCAGCGGGTCATCGTGACCAACCCCGGGGCGCCCCAGCTCGTGTGGCTGTACATGCGCCTCCCGTTCGGCGAGTCCACGGGGACGTACTTCAATCTCACCGCCTCCGAGGCCATCGCCTCCGGAACGTCGGGCGGAGGCGAGGGGGGCGGCGAGGACGACACCCAGCAGTACGTCCCGGGTCGCCTGCTCGGAACGCTCCGCTACACCGTTCCCAGCAGCGCGGCCGTCCCCATGGGCATGGGCACGCTCCCTGTGGTCGGCCCGCACGCGTCGGGCCTGGAGCAATACATGTGGGTGCCCGATTCGGCGGGGGGCCTCCCGAAATACGCGCTCACCGGCCACGAGTTCACCAAGGTCTCCAACGGTCTGAACCTCGCTTCGCTCCCGGATCGCTGGCACGGGTACTCGGGCATCACCGCGCTCGCCTGGACCTCCGCCGCCAGCGAGGACAACCCGCTCAACCTCCGCAAGGCCCAGGCCGACGCCATCCGCGAGTACGTCAAGCGCGGCGGGCACTTCATCGTCGTCCTCCCGAGCGTCGGCCAGAACTGGATCGCCCAGCCCAACAACGCCCTCGCCGACATCATGCCCGCGGCCAAGGTGACACGCACCGAGGGCGTGAGCCTGGAAAAGTACCGGTCGCTCATCACAAGCGACCCCGATGTCGTGTACCCGCCCGAGTCGGTCGTGCATTCGTTCGCGCCCGAGGGCATCGCCTGGCCGGGCGACACGTATCCCATCATGGTCGGCCCGGACGGAGAGGCCGTTGTGCTCCGGCGCATCGTCGGCGCGGGCATGGTCACGGTCGTCGGCTTCGATCTGGCGAGCATCAAGCTCCAGCAGCGGACGCGGGCGTTCATGGCCGAGCGGTTCTGGAACCGCGTGCTCGGCAAGCGCATGCGCATTCCCACGCCCGCGGAGGTCGCGGCGGGTCGGAAGAACCAATCCGGCGGGGGGGGCGGGGCGGGAACCAAGGACGCGGAGTCCTACGACTGGAATCCCCAGTTGAATGAGATCGACAGGTCCGTCGTCGCCGCGGTGAACAACGAGGGGACCGCGGCCATCGGCCTCTTGCTCGCGTTCGTGGTGTTCGCCGGCTACTGGCTCATCGCCGGGCCGGTGGGGTATTTCCTGCTCAAGCAGCGGAACTGGAAGCAGCACGCGTGGGTGGCGTTCATGGCGGCGACCGCCGCGTTCACGGCCGTCTCGTGGGGGGGCGCGAGCGTGCTCAAGGGCCGGCGCATCAGCGGGCACCATCTGACGATCCTCGACGGCGTCTACGGCCAGCCGACGCAGCGGGCCCGGGCGTGGATCGGCCTGATCCTGCCCAAGTATGGCGAGCAGGAGGTCGCCCTCGCGGGCTCGACGGGAACGGGCTCGGAGTGGCACAACCTCATCGCCGCGTGGGAGAACCCGAGCGTCACGGGCAACACCGGGTGGTCCACATTCCCCGACGCCCGGCCGTATGTGGTTGACTGCCGCCAGCCCGACGACATCCGCTTCCCCGCCCGGGCCACGACCAAGCAGTTGCAGATGGACTGGGCCGGCGCGCTGCCCGAGGGGTGGGTCATGCCGCACCCGATCGCCGACCCGAGCGTCCCGGTGGGCAAGGAGATCCGCGTGGTCGAGGTGGCCGATCCCAAGGCCCCGCGTGCGTGGATCATCGAGGGGCAGGTCGTCCACACGCTTCCCGGCGCGATGCGGAACGTGTGGGTCGTCTTCGTGCATCGACCGGGCAATCCGAAGCTACCGCCCTCGGCGGTCCCGTTCGAGGCGTACGCGGCGTCGGTGGCGGAGTGGAAGCCCGGTGATCCGATGGCGCTCGACGCGCTGTTCGGCAAGCCCATCGGGATGCGTGACCGCGCGACGGACATGCTCGACGCCCTCGTGCCGGGGACGGCCACCTCGGGCTTCCCGCCCGACTATCGCCCGGAGTGGATGGCCCGCGCCGTCTCGTTCATGGACATGGCCAAGCCCGCCGAGCGTCACACCGGCCAGACGTGGGCCTCGCGGTCCGTGCTCGTGCGGAACGCCACCCATGGGCTGGACCTTTCCCGCTGGTTCACCCAGCCGTGCATCATCATTATCGGCGAGGTCGGCTCCAACAACCCGAGCGAGGCGCAGGTCGAGTGTCCGCTCCCCATCCGCGTGGACAATCTCGGGCCCAACGACGCCCGCAAGCGACTGACCGGGCGCACCATCGTCCGGTGGATCTACCCGCTCGAGGCCGCGCCGTTCAGGCCCGGCACGCTTGCCCCGCGGGCCAAGGCCGCCGACCCGCTGGACGCGGTGGCCACGCCCCCGGGGGGGGGCTGGGCGAGACCCAACCGTCCCAACCGCCGCCCGCAACACCCCCGCCTCTTCCTGCCCCCCCTCCCCCCCTCCCCCCCGGAGCCCAGCCCGTGCCGATGATCGAGACGATCAACCTGACCAAGCGCTACGGCGACCTGATGGCGCTCGACTCGCTCAACCTGTCGATCGAGTCGGGCGACTGCTTCGGCTTCATCGGCCCAAACGGGGCGGGCAAGAGCACGACCATCAAGATCCTCGCCACGCTGCTCAAGCCCTCCAGCGGCCAGGCCATGGTGGACGGCCTCACCGTCGGCTACCAGAACCGCCAGATCCGCCCCGTCATCGGCTACGTCCCGGACTTCATGGGCGCGTACGAGGACATGGTCGTCACCGAGTATCTCGAGTTCTTCGCCGCGTGCTACAACATCAACGGCCCGCAGCGCAAGAAGGTCGTCGCCGACGTGCTCGACCTGACCGACCTGCACTTCAAGGCCACGGCCGAGGTGAACTCGCTCTCGCGCGGCATGCAGCAGCGGCTCTCCATCGCCCGCGTCCTGCTCCACGACCCCAAGGTCCTGCTCATGGACGAGCCCGCCAGCGGCCTGGACCCGCGGGCCCGCATCGAGATCCGCGAACTCCTCAAGGAGCTCAAGCGGATGGGCAAGACGATTATTATCTCCAGCCACATCCTCCCGGAGCTCGGCGACTTCTGCAACACCATCGGCATCATCGAGAAGGGCAAGCTCCTCTTCTCGGGGAGCGTGAGCGAGGCCATGCGGCGGGCTCGCGTCGGCAACATGGTCCACGTCGCCGTGGCCGACCGGACGCAGCAGGCGGCCGTGCTGCTGCAGAAACTCCCGGGCGTGAGCAAGGTCACCATCACCGAGGCCCCCACGGGGCCCAAGGCCGTGCACGGCGACGGTCGGATCATCAACGTCTCCTTCGACGCCGACGCCAAGACCGACATCACCGATGTGCCCAACCTCCTGGTCAACCAGGGCTTCCGCATCGTGACGTTCACCGAGGAGGCGATCAACCTCGAGACGGCGTTCATGCGGCTGACCAAGGGGGCGGTGCAGTAGAACGGTGCCGTTCGCCGGGATCAGACGTGGGCGTGCTCAACGCCGGCGAGTTCCCGCATGTCGCGCAGGAGGCGACCCACGCTCCGGGGGAGCGTCACCTGCCGAACCGTCCGATCGCCCAGCAGCCCATCCTGCAGCAGGCACGACCTGCCGTCGCCGACCACCAGCACCGGCAGCGCGCCCCCGCCCGTCCCGCCGTCGCCCGACGTGGCTGCCGCCTCGTCGAGCAGGCGTTTGGCCGCGACGCGCTCGTGCGGCGAGCGGATGCGCAGCGTAACGAGGTTCGGGTCTTGGCACGGCGCCCCGCCGCGGAGGGCGCTGGCCATGATCGACACCGGATCGATCTCCGGGCGCAGGGCGAGGGTGAGCGGTCGCGCGTCGCCCAGCCGCTCCCGAACGCTGTCGATGTACTCACGCCCGGGCTCGCCCGAGTGCATGAGCATGTTGACCCGCAGGTCGGCGAGTTCCGCGGATGCGCCTGCGAGCAGGGTCGCGACTTTCCCCGCGTCGAGCCGGAGGTGATCGACGAAGTCCTCGATCGGATAGAGCACCTCGTTGCCGCTGCTCCCCGCGAGCGTGGCGTGGGCGAGGCGGTTGGCCAGCGCCAGCGGCACGACGTCGTCGGCGGCGCGCGGGGCGGTCGATTTGATGTTGCCCACGCTCAGATGGTGGAACGCGACGGGCGCGATGATGGTCGGGGCGAAGTTCCAGTGTCGGAGCAGCCGGTCGGTGATGTCCGCGTGGTTGACCAGCAGCAGCCGGGTCTCCACGGTCTCGAGCGGGAGCTCCAGCCGCTCGGCGGTCTGGACGACCTTGGGGTAGTGCTCGGGCAGGTGCTCGGCGTAGAGCAGGCGGCCCAGATCGTGGAGCAGCCCCGCGGTGAACATGGTCTCGCAGTGGTCCCTGGTGTGCCCGCAGGCCTGGCTCAGGCGCATCGCCAGCGTTCCCGTGGCCGTCGAGTGCTCCCAGAACCAGTCGGCCCGGAACGCGTCCGAGCCGCTGAACGAACCGAACGCGTCGAGCACCGAGACGCTCAGGACCGCCGAGCGGATCTGGGCCAGGCCGATCCGCGCCACCGCCTTGGCCACGTTGTCCACGCGGTCGCCCCGCGCGTAGAGCGTGGAGTTGGCCATCCTCAGGATCCGCAGCGACAGGGCCTGGTCCTGGCGGATGGCGTTGACCACCGCGTGCATGGAGCTCTCGGCCCGCCCCGTCAGGGCCAGCACCTGCTGGGCCGCGGGCCGGAGCGCCCGCACGCTCACGGTCTCCGCGAGCATCGCGTCGAGCAGTTCCGAGCGCGCGATGATGGGCTTGAGGGACCTGAGCGTCTCCATGGCACGCTCGTCGGTCATCGGCCCGTGGCTCGGGTGGATGTCGGGGGGCAGCCACCCCTCGACGGCGCCGATCGCGGCGGCCGAGGCGGTCCGCGGCGCAGCGCTCGGGGCCGCGATCGCGGGCGCTGCGGAGCGCGCGCCCGCCGGCGGCGGCGATGGGGTCGGCGCGTCGGGAAGGGCGATCGTCGGATCGGACGCCGCGAACTTGTCAACCTGGGCGACCAGGCCGGGAATCCAGTTGTCGCTCTTGATCACGATCCCCTGCACGCCCAGCCTGGCCACGCGGATCACCACCTCGCGCAGCGGCGTGGCCGTGACCATGAACACCGGCGTCCGGGCCAGCGCGGGATCGCCCCGGATGGCGGCCAGGCAGGCCAGGCCGCTCGTCTCCGGCATCTCCAGGTCCAGGAGCGTGATGTCGGTTTCCCGCCGGCGCAGCGCCGCCAGGCCGAGTTCCGCGGAGGAGACGGCGGAGGCGGTGTGCCCCGCTTTCTCGAGGAACTTCACGACCAGCGCTCTGATCTGGGCGTCGTCGTCGATGACAAGGACTCTCGCCATGCGTTTCTCCTGGACCCGCCTGGTCCTCCCGGCTCCGACCCGGGACGCCGGGTGCCCGCTGTGCGTGGCGGGGATGGGCTCGGGCCGGCCCGATCCCCGCGTGTGTGGCCTAGGCCGTCTGGACCGGCGTGGGTCTGCCGCCCGGCTTGCCCACCCACGCGGCGCAGGTCCTGAGCAGCTTGGCCTTGTCGATGGGCTTGTTGGTGTAGGCGTCACACCCGGCGGCGAGGCACCGGTTCCGGTCCTCCGACATGGCGTGGGCCGTGAGGGCCACGATGGCCAGGGTGGACTCCCGCTGTCGAAGCGTTCGGGCGAGCGTGTACCCGTCCATCTCGGGCATCTGCATGTCGGTGAGCAGCAGGTCGAAGGGCCTCCCCGCCGCCTCGGCCATCTCGATCTTCATCAGCGCGACCCTGCCGTTGTCGGCGAGCTCGACCTCGGCCCCGGCCTTCCTGAGGTGGAAGGCGATGAGCCGCTGGTTGTCCGGGCCGTCCTCGGCGAGCAGGATGCGTCCGCCCAGGGCCACCTGCGCGCCCGCGGCCATGGGCGCCGGAGCGGACTTGACCGAGTTCATGCTCGTGACCATCGGGGCGTCCGGCGCCGGCTCGAGCGGCAGGCTCAGGCGGAAGCACGAGCCCCGGCCCGGCGCGGTGCGCAGCAGCGAGACGTCGCCCCCCATCAGGTTGGCGAGCCGCCGGCTGATGGTGAGGCCCAGGCCCGTGCCGCCGTGCTTGCGGGACATGGTCGAGTCGGCCTGCCCGAACGCCGAGAACAGGCGCCCGGCCTGCTCGGGGCTCATGCCCGGCCCGGTGTCGTCCACGTCGATGACCAGGCGCGACGCCCCGTCGAGCGGGCGGACGCCCGCGATGATCGTGACGCCCCCGGCCTCGGTGAACTTCACGGCGTTGCCCGCGAGGTTCATGAGGATCTGCCGCAGACGGGTGGGGTCGCCGATGACCGTCTCGGGCACGGGCGTTGCAAGGACCACGCCCAGCGAGACGCCCTTGCCGATGGCCCGAGGGCGCATGAGGCTCTCGACCTCGCGCAGGGCGCCCACGAGCGGGGTGTGGATTCTCTCCACGGTCATCTTGTCGGCCTCGATCTTGGACAGGTCGAGGATGTCGTTGATGACGGTGAGCAGGTGGTTGCCCGCGTTGCGGATGGTGTCGATGGTCTGCACGCGCCCCTCGGGGGCGGCGGCCATGTTCTCGTCCTCGCGGAGCATGTCCGTGAAGCCGAGGATCGCCGTCAGGGGCGTGCGGATCTCGTGGCTCATGTTGGCCAGGAACTCGCTCTTGGCCCGGCTGGCGGACTCGGCCGCGGCCTGGGCCCCGATGAGCTGCGACTGGATGCGGAGGCGCTCGGTGATGTCGCGCACGATGGCGACAAACAGGAGCTCCCGCCCCGCCTCCTCCTCGTGGGCCACGCACTGCAGGACGATCTCGACGGGGATGTCGTGCCCATCCTTGTGGCGGTGCACGGTCTCGAAGGTGCGCGAGGCGAGGGTCCCGTCGAGCAGGGGCGCGAGCATGTCGCGGAAGCGTTCGGGCGTGAAGCCGGGCTTGATGTCCAGCGGGGTCATGCCCAGGAGTTCGTCGCGGGTGTACCCGATCTGCCGCATGGCCCCCTGGTTGGCATAGGTGTACCGCAGGTCCGCGGGGCGGAACATGTAGACGCAGTCGATGGTCTGGTCGAGCGTGCTCTTGAACTGGGCCAGGCTCTGGCGGATCCGCCGGGCCTCGGTGATGTCCGTCCGGATCGAGACGAACTTCTCGATCCGTCCGTCGGCGCCGGTGAAGGGGGCGACGATGGCGTCCACCCAGTAGAGCGTCCCGTCCCGGGCCCGGTCGCACACCTCGGCGCGCCAGGCCTTCCCGCCCGCGATCGTTCGCCACATCTGGGCCCAGAAGGCCTTGGGGTGCACGCCGGAGTTGAGCATGCGGTGGTCCTGCCCGATGAGCTCGTGGCGCGAGTACCCGCTCGCGCGGCAGAACCGGTCGTTGGCCTCGATGATCCGCCCGGCCGGGTCGGCCACGGAGACCAGCGAGTGGGCGTCCACGGTGCTGCGCAGGGCCTCGAACTCGCGCAGCGCGGCCCCGGCCGCCGCGGTGGAGCGGGCCAGCCGGCGCGACATCCACCACCCCGCCGCGCCCGTGGCGAGCATGATCGGCCCGGCCACGACGGCGATGCGCGTCTGCCACGCCTCCAGTCTCGTCGCGGCCGCCAGCGAGGCGTCGCCCGAGGCCGCGATCTCCGCCCGCACCCCGTTGGTCACCTTGGTGACGGCCGCGTTGAACGCGATGAGGCGGTTGTCCATCGACACGGCCGACTCGCGGTCGCGGGCCCCCGCCAGGAGGTCCCGCGCGGCCGACGCGATGGCCTCGACGCCCGGGAGAAAGGTCGTCGCCAGCGGGCTCTTGTCGGCCCGGAGGTCTTCGAGCAACGGCGGGAGCCGGGCCTCGAGGGCGGCGGCGCTGGCCTCGACCCCGGCCTCGAGCGGGCCCGGATCGGCCGCCGCGGTGCGCTCGTCGGCCGAAGCGTTCACCTTCCCGGCCAGCCCGCGCAGGGCCACGTAGTCGGTGGTGCGCCCCAGCCAGACCTTGCTCTCGGCGAGCTCGGCCTGGTGGATGGCGCCGATCCGGTGCGAGAGCACCAGGCAGGCCACGACCGTCGCGCCCGCGAGGGCGAGCAGCGGCGCGTGGGCATTGTGAAGAACCGGGACGAGCAGGCGACCGTGCCGGGTGGTGCGGGTCATGGCACACTCCTATACGGGCACCGGCGAACATCCCATGCCCACCATCTCCATCGGTCCATCGGGTCCGGGTGTTCCCGAATATTGCTCCCGCGCGGGCCAATGGGCCCGAATCGGAACCGGCGTCGGGGCGCGGAGGGCCTACGAACGCCTGTGGGCCAGCACATCGCCCACCCGCGGGCCCGGCCCTGGCACGCCGCGAGCCCGCGATGGGCCTGCGTTTACGCCCCGCCGGCCCCGCCGGCCCCGCGATCCCCGCGCAGACCAACGCGGCCCCGGCCCGCAATAGAACGGGCGGGGCGTTGGGGAGTGTCGGTGGGGTTTTCCAATGGGTGGTGGAGTTCTCCCACACTTTGGTGGACATCCCCGCATCACCCGCACACCCCCTCCATCTTCTCTTTCGCCCTGCATCTCTCCGTGCTCTCCGTGGTTCTCCGTGTTTCAAGTCCGATCCAACAAACACGGAGGGCCACGGAGGGAACACGGGGGAGGAGAGCATGGATCGGAGGGCGAGCGCGGGCCATCGATTCATCGCTTCTCCCCGCCTTCCTGCGCGCCTCCGCGAGGGATGCCCTCCGCTTTCTCCCGTGGGCTCGGCGGTCTCCGTCGTGAGCCCCTCCCCCCGCCCCGCCTACGCTCGTGGCTGATCGTGCTGGGGAGTAGCCTCCCGCACCCTGACTCCCCGCGGGGTTCGGGGCAAGCGGGCGGAGCGGGTCGTCAACACGGGGCGCGGCCGCCGCGCTCCCGGCCCCTTCGTGCGTGCGAGCGCACAGCGCAAGACCAACACACTCCCGGGGCCGCCGGCGCGAGGCGGGCCCGGGCGTGGTGGTGTTCGCGCTGCGAGGGCCCCCGGCGATGCTGGATTCCATGATCGAGACCGTGCCGGTGCTGCTGGGGGCGGCGGCCCACCCCGAGCGGGTCTGGGTCTACGCCGCGTTCGTGGCCCTCGTGCTGGTGTTTCTCGCGCTGGACCTTGGCGTGTTCCACCGCAGGGCCCGGGAGGTGAGCGCGAGGGAGGCCGGGGCGTGGTCGGTGGTCTGGACGATGTGCGCCCTGTCCTTCTCGGTGCTGGTGTACTACGCCTACAGCGCGCACTGGCTGGGGCTCGGGCTGGATGTGCCCATCGTGGGGAGCCCGGGGGCGACGGCGACGGTGGACGGGGCCACGGCGGTGAAGCAGTACCTCGCGGGGTACCTTGTGGAGTGGTCGCTCTCGGTGGACAACCTCTTCGTGATCGCGGTCATCTTCGCGTACTTCAAGGTTCCCGCGGCGTACCAGCACCGCGTGCTCTTCTGGGGGATCATCGGGGCCCTTATCATGCGCGGCGGGATGATCGCGCTGGGGGCGTTGCTCATCCAGCGCTTCGGGTGGATCACCTACGTCTTCGGCGGGTTCCTGATGCTGACGGCCGCCAGGATGGCCATGTCGGGCGAGGAGGGCGTGGACCCGGAACGGAACGTGCTGGTGAGAGCCGTGCGCCGGGTCTGGCCGGTTTCCACGGAGTACGACGGGCAGCGGTTCTTCACGATGCTGCCCGGGCCGGAGGCGACGGGCGCGGGGGCCGGGGGGATGGCGCGGGGGAGACGGGCCGTGACGCCGCTGCTCCTTGCGCTGCTGGTTGTCGAGTTCACCGACGTGGTCTTCGCCGTGGACTCGGTACCGGCGATCTTTTCCATCACGGGCGACGCGTTTATTGTGTTCTCGTCCAACGTCTTCGCCATCCTCGGGCTGAGGAGTTTGTACTTCGTGCTCGCGAGCATGCTCGGGAGGTTCCGTTTTCTCAAGCCCGCCCTCGTGCTCATCCTGCTCTTCGTGGGGGCCAAGATGCTGCTGGTCCACAGCGAGTACAAGGTGGACACGGCGGTCTCGCTGGGGGTCATCCTCGGCCTGCTCGCCGCGGGGGTGGGGGCGTCGCTGGTGTTGCCGCCCAGGGAGAAGCCCCCGGCGGGAGAGGCGTGAGCGGGCGGGCTTGGCGCGATGGGTCTGCCGGGGCTCGGGGGGAAAGGCGCACGCAGAGGTTCGCGGGGGGTGCGCAGGGGTTCGCGGGGGGAAGGCGGGGGGAAGGGGGGGAAAGGCAGGAAGAGAGGCCGGTGTAGTCGCGCCCGCCGCCGCTTTCTTTCTCCGCGAACCTCTGCGTGCTGCCTTTCCCCGTAGCCGCCGGTATCATGGTGCGTGCAAGCGACCGGGCGGGGGGAATGGAGCATATGGAGGTTGGCGATGAAGCGATCGGGAACTCTGTCGTTGGTGTGCGGGCTGGCTCTGGCCGCGAGCGTGCTGGCCGCGCCGCCCGCCGCGCCCCCGCCCACCGAGAAGCGGCCCGTGACCGAGACGATCCACGGCCGGACGATGACCGACGAGTACCGCTGGCTGGAGGGGGACAACTCGGATGAGAAGAACATGGGGGCCGTGACGCCGGAGGTCTCGGCGTGGACGGATGCGCAGAACGCGTACACGCGCTCGGTGCTGGACAATCTCCCCGGGCGGGCCGCGCTGGAGGCGGCGTTGCGGCCGCTGATGGAGGTCGGGTCGGTCTCCGCGCCGGCCATGCGCGGGAACCTGTACTTCTACACGAAGCGCGAGGGGAAGGAGAACCAGCCGAGGATCTTTGTGCGTGAGGGCGCCAGCGGCGAGCCCCGGCTGCTCTTCGATCCGGCCCAGTTTGACTACACGGGGCTGACGGCGATCGGGGGCATCGCCCCCTCGCAGGATGGGAAGTACCTGGCCGTCGGGCTCTATCGCGCCGGCGATGAGAACACGACCGTGTACATCATCGAGACGGCCACGGGCGAGTGGTTGACGGACCAGATCGAGGGGAAGGCGAGCGTGACGGAGTGGCTCGAGCCGGGGGCGGCCCTGGGCGGGGGCGCCGGGCACACGCCCGGGTTCTTCTACGAGAAACTCGCGGATGTGAAGAACCCGTACTCGGCCCAGATCAAGTTCCACGTCCTCGGGAGCAATCCCAAGGGAGACCGGTTGCTCTTCCGCCAGTACACCGTGGAAGAAAACAAGGACCTGGCCCAGACCTGGGGGCCGGGGGCGGCGCTGAGCAAGACCGGGCGGTGGATGGTCCTGAGCTACTGGACGGGCGGGGCGGCCCAGGACATCTGGGCCGTCGATCTGGCCAAGGCGGATGCGACGCGGCCGGTGAACGAGGCGAGGAAGGTGATCAAGGTCGGGGCCTCGAACAAGTTCAGCGGGGACATCCACGGCGATACGTTCTACATGCTCACCGACTATGGGGCCCCGAATCTGCGGATCGTGGGCGTGAACCTGAACCATCCCGAGGAGTCGGCGTGGACGGAGATCGTGCCGGAGAACAAGAACGCCGTGCTCAAGGGATACGGAATCGCCAAGGACCTGCTGGCGTGCGTGTACGAGGAGAAGGCGGCGACGAAGATCCGGCTGTTCACGATGGATGGCAAGGACAAGGGGGAGCTCAAGCTCCCCGGCATCGGCACCGCGAGCATCTCCACGCAGGACGACCGGACCGAGGCCTTTCTTACCTTCACGTCCTTCAACTATCCCAGCACGGTCTTCCGCGTGGACCTGGCCAAGCCCGATGCGGACCCCGTCGTGTGGGAAAAACCCGCGGTGCCGGTGGACCCGACGACCGTCGAGGTCAAACAGGTGACGTACTCGAGCACCGACGGGACGCCGGTGACCATGTTCATCGTGCATAAGAAGGGGCTGGCGCTGGATGGAAACCGGCCGACGATCCTGAGCGGCTACGGCGGCTTCGACATCTCCCTGACGCCCACCTTCAGCGCCACGCTCTTCCAGTGGTTCGACCGCGGGGGTGTCTTCGCCATGCCCAACCTGCGCGGCGGGGGCGAGTACGGCAAGGCCTGGCACGAGGGGGGCATGCGCGAGAAGAAGCAGAACGTCTTCGACGACATGATCGCCGCGGGCGAGTGGCTGTGCAAGAACGGCTACACCAACCCCAAGCGCCTCGGGGCCATGGGGGGCTCCAACGGGGGCCTGCTCATGGGGGCGCTGATGACCCAGAAGCCCGAGCTCTTCGCGGCGATCGTCTGCCAGGTCCCGCTGCTGGACATGCTGCGGTACCAGAACTTCCTCATGGCCCGCTACTGGGTCGGCGAGTACGGGACCGCGGAGAAGGCCGACGAGTTCGCGTGGCTGGTGAAGTACTCGCCGTACCAGAACATCACCGCGGGCGTGAAGTACCCCGCGATCCTGTTCACGGCGGGGGAGAACGACACCCGCGTGCACGCCCTGCACGCGCGCAAGATGGCCGCGGCGATGCAGGCGGCCACGACCAGCGACCCGGCCGCGAAACCCGTGCTGCTCTGGGTCGATCGCGAGGCGGGCCACGGGCAGGGCAAGCCCCTGAACCTCCGCATCCGCGACGCCGCCGATGCGAGGATCTTCTTCATGTGGCAGCTGGGGATGCTCGACGGGGCCGGGCCCAGGTAGGGGCCCGAGCCGGGCGGCGCGGGCGGCCCGAGCGCGGGATCAAGAACCGACCTTGTCGCGGGCCGGGGCGGCTTGGGTGTGGGCCGGGCGCGTCGGTCTCCGCCCCGTCAGGCGGGAAGGTCGCCCGTGGTCACCACGATCTGCGCCACGTCGGCGAGTTGCTTTCGCTGGTTGCGGGCGAGCTTCTGCAGGAGGTCGTGGGCCTCGGGCTCGGTGATCTTGCGCTTCTGGACGAGAATCCACTTGGCCTGCTCCACCGTCCGGCGTTGGAGCAGGTTGGCCTCGAGCTGCTGCACGCGGGCGATATGCTGGCCGTCCACCGCGGCCCGCTGGAGCGCGATCCCGATCGCCACCGCGAGCTGCTCGCGGCTGACCGGCTTGAGCAGATAGCCGAACACCCCGGCGGCCTCGCCGTTGGCGTGGATCCGCTTGACGTTCTCCTCGTCGGAGTACGCCGAGATGATGATCGACGGGATCTTCATCTCGCCGAAGAGGACCATCGCGGCGTCGATGCCGCTCAACCGCGGCATGCGGATGTCCAGCAGGGCCAGGTCGGGCCGGAACTCGCGGGCCATCGCCACGGCCCGCTCGCCGTCGGGGGCGATGCCCACGATGGAGTGGCCCAGGTCCGCCGCGCTGCCGGCCAGCCCGGTCGCCGGGAGATGTTCGTCGTCGGCCACGAGGATGCGCACGCAACCAAAGGACCTCGGCATAGGTTCGGCCTTGGACGCCGGAGCCTTGGGTTGGTTGGTGTTGTGATTGGGTTTGTTCGTCATCGGTCCCGCCCGGAAGTCGTATTCGAAGTTGCTAGGATCTGGAACGCATGACCTCCCACGATCCGGAGGAGACTAGCATCTTTTCATGTAAATCTCCACACAAACCCTGACCCCGTCGGCCCGGAATTCCCGGAAATCTCAGTTTCGCTCTCCGGGGCCATCTCCCCCGAAATCGCCGGCGATGTTGGCAGCATGGAAACGTCCGCCCACAAGGTCCTCCGCATACAGGCCGTAAGGCTCCTGGTTGCGGGCGGATGCTCCGCCGCGGGAACCGAGGTCCGGTGCCCCATCGCCCGACACCGGGTGGACGCCGCCGGGTATCTCGACCCGCTCCCCCGGTCCGGGCGAGGCGTCGCGTGGGAGGCCGCCGCCCCAACGCACGAGCCCAGGTTTGTGCGCGGGGAGCGGGCTAGGACCGTGATCGTCGAGTGCAAGCAATCCCGGGCCGATTTTCTCTCCGACTCCCGGAGCATCGACGACCTTGTCGCCGAGCGGGACAGGCTTCTGCGGGTCCGGTCCGTGCTCGAGGAGCAGATTATCAAGGCCTGCGAGCCGCACCTGCGAATATCCGGTTCGCGTCTCTTTCCCGATCTGGAGGAATGGAACTTCGGGAACAGCCGCGTCGGGTCGTACCGCGCCGTGCTGAGCGATCTTCGCAAGCTCGACGAGCGCATGCACGGAGAGAGCAAGTTCTGGCTCATGGCCCACTATCGCCTGGCGGACTGGCTCTACATCGCGGCAACGCCCGGGGTGGTCCGGCCCCGCGAGGTGCCGCCCGGCTGGGGCCTCCTCGAGATCGACGCCGAGTGGGGGGGCGGCTTCGAACCGGGCGAACACGGGCCGAGCGGGCGCGCCGGTGTCCGGGTCCGGGCGCCCGCGCCGCAACTCTCGGGCAAGCCGGAGCATCGCGTGCGGCTGCTTCGCAACATCGCCGTGGCGGGCACCAGAAGGGCCTGGAACGAGAACTCCGGCGCGGAGGGCGCGCCGGAGTCGCTCTGAGCGAGATGGGTGTTCGGTTCAGCGGGCGGTCTCGCCCACCTGGAAGCGGAAGAACTCGATGATCGTGGCCTTGGGGCCGACGATGTCCCTGACCTTCTTGGTCGGGTCCATGACGAAGGGCTGCTCGACGAGGGCGACCTCCTCGTAGAACTTGCGCATGCCGCCCTCGACCATCTTCTCGGCGATCTCCTTGGGCTTGCCGGACTCCATGGCCTGCTCGACGCGGAACTTTCGCTCGCGCTCGACGATGTCGGCGGGGACGTCCTGGGCGTTGACGCCCTTGGGCGTGGGGACGGCCGCGACGATGTGCATGCAGATGTTGCGGAGGGTCTGGTCGTTCACGTCGCCCTCGGCGACGAGGAGCACGCCCTTCTTGCCGTCGTGGTGGACGTAGGAGCCGAAGGCCGTCTTGCCCTGGGCGCCCGAGACCTTGTGGCCGCGGGCGTAGGAGACGTTCTCGCCGGTGGAGATGCGGAGCTCGTCGATCATGCGCGTCATCTCGGGCATGACGGGCACGTCGCCGGAGCTTGCCGCGAGGGCGATGTGGGCCACGCGGTCGGTGACGGCGATGAACTTCTCGTTCTTGGCGGTGAAATCGGTTTCGGCGCGAAGCTCGACGATCGTCGCGGCGTCGCCGTTCGGAGACACGGCCACCGCGATCCGGCCCTCGCCGGCGACGCGATCGACCTTGGTGTCCATCTTGCCCTTCATGCTCTTGCGCAGGATGTCCTCGGCCTTGAGCAGGTCGCCGCCGGCCTCGACCATGGCGCGCTTGCACTCCATCATCGAGAGGCCGGTCTGGTTGCGGAGCTTCATCACGTCTGTCGCGGAAATCTCGGCCACGGTCCCGTCTCCTTGTCTGCCGACCGGCGGGCTATCGCCGCCGCACGGTCGCCTTTGGTCTGTTCGAGCGCGGCCCCGCATTCCTCGCGAGACCGGTGCGTTCTTCGATCGGGAGCGTGTTCGTTCGCTCCCACGGTGTTTCCGGCTTCTTTGGATCGGACATGGGCGGCCTCGTCGTCGATCCGATCGAGGCGGGTGCCACGACCGAGGATCCGTCATCCGACGCCCGCCATCCCATTTCCGACTTCGGTCATGCCTGCTTGACGGGCTCGGCCGCCCCGGCACGCGTCTCGACCTCGGCGCCGTCGCCGCCGGCCGCGTCGTCGGCCCGGTACTTGGAGCGGCTGGACCGGCGCGGCCGGTCGTCGCCGCCCTTGCCGGGGGCGCCGCCCGCGTCGGCGCTCTGCTCCTTGGCCTGGGCCCGGGCCTGCTTGCCCTCGCTCACGGCCAGGCAGAGCTCGCGGATGATCACATCGATCGAGCGCATCGAGTCGTCGTTGCCGGGGATCGGGATGTCCGCGAACTCCGGGTCGCCGTCGGTGTCGATCAGGCAGATCGTGGGGATGCCCAGCTTGCGGGCCTCGCGCAGGCAGTTGACCTCCTTGGTCACGTCCACAACGACGATGCAGCCGGGGAGCTTGTCCATCGAGCGGATGCCCGAGAGGTTCTTGAAGATCTTGTCCTTCTCGCGCTTGAGCTGGCTCTCCATCTTCTTGGAGTAGGAGGCGAAGTTCTCGCTCTGCTGGATCGCCTCGAGTTCCTCGAGCCGCTTGAGCCGCGAGCGGATGGTGCGGAAGTTGGTGAGCGTTCCGCCCAGCCAGCGCTCCGTCACCCAGTGCTGCTTGACGTCGCCGACGCGCTGCTCGATCACGGCGCGGGCCTGACGCTTGGTGCCGACGAAGCAGACGTCCTTCCCGTCGGCCACCGTGCGGGAGATGTACTTCTTGGCCAGGAGCAGGCCCTTCACCGTCTCCTTGATGTCGATGATGTGGATGCCGTTGCGCTTGCCGTAGATGTACGGCTGCATCTTCGGGTTCCACGCGGCCGAGCGCTGGCCGAAGTGGATGCCGGCCTCGACAAGGTCATGCACCAGCGAGGTGCCCGTCGTGGCGGGGGAGGAGGGTGCGGTCGGGGGCATGGGTCACGAGCCTTTCATTCAGCGACACCGGCAGCGGACGATTCGGTGCGATCGGGATGCCAACCGGAAAACCGGCCGATCCGTGACCGCCGTCGTGCCCAAGGGCGCTTCTGTGGGTCTGGGCGGCTCCTCCGAAGCGGAGGGGCCAAACCGAAACAAAGGCCTCGTTCGCGGAACGCCGCGAACCCCGGCCGCCCGCCGCCGAACCCGGTGGGCAGACAAGCATAGGAACCCCGTCGCGGCGGGCAAGGTGAGAGATCGCGACCGGGGCTTCCCCGAACTCGGAGGGATCTGGGGTGCCTACGGGCCGACATGGACCAACACCTGCCGATTGTGGGGGGAGGCCCGGTGCTCCCACAGGTACACCCCCTGCCAGGTGCCAAGGCCCAGCCGACCGCCGACGATCGGGATAGACAGGCTCGTCGAGGTCAATGCGGCCTTGATGTGGCTTGGCATGTCGTCGGGGCCCTCGGCGGTGTGCGTGAAGTCCGGGTCGCGCTCCGGGACCAGCCGATCGAGCCATCGCTCCAGGTCCCTGCGGGCGGAGGGATCGGCGTTCTCCTGGACGACCAGACTCGCCGAGGTGTGGCGGATGAAGACCGTACAGAGCCCCGAGCCGTCTTCTGCGATCGACCCCGACGCCGATGCGGACGCAACCACTTCCGCGATCTCACCGGTGATGTCCAGGAGGCCGGCCCCGCGGGTGTGAACTGTGACTGTGCCGACCACGGACCCGAGTCTACGACGGTTCGACTCAGCAGCCTGTGAACCAACGGTTGAGGAAATCGAAGATGTCCTGGACGGTCAGGGTGCCGGACTGGTTGACGTCCGCCGCGAGTGAACCCGAGAACCAGGTGTTGAGGAACGAGAAGATGTCCAGCACATCCACCATGCCGCTCTGATCGAAGTCCGCCGGGCAGACGTAGTTCGGATAGAACGCCAGGTCCAACGCGCCCACCACGCCGTCCCCGTTGACGTCGAAGACGCTGAACCCGACGGCGAAGTTGGGGATGACCACCTGACCGTCCACCACGCCGTCGGAGCCGTCGAACTGGGAGATGAACAGCGCCACCGCGCTCCGGTCGGCCGCGCTGATCACGCCATCGCCGTTGACGTCGCCCACGAGACAATCGAACCCGATGTCCGTCCAGACGTACAGCCCGTCGGTCTGCGCGGCGTACGACGTGCCGAAGATGAAGGTCGGGCGCCACCGGGTCGGATCGGTGGCGGCGGACACCGTCTTGTTCGCCCAGCGATGGGTCACCTGCCACGCGAGGTCCGTGAGGAACCCGCTCTGGGCGGCCTGGATCAGATCGGCGACGCCCTCGGCGATGCTCGTCTGGTTGGCCGCGCTGTGGTCGATGGGTTCGGGCGGAGCCTGGGCCAGCTGGCCGGCCCCGATCTGGTCCAGGGCGTACACGAGCGTCACCGTCGTCTCGTTGGTGGACACCTCGTGCTGGAAGCGCAGGTTGACGACCGGGTCGTAGAGGCCGAAACCGGTGCCGCCCGTCATGGTGCTGGCATTCAGATAGCCGGTGGTCCGCTGGAAGTACCGGCCCGACACAATCCAGGTGCACCCAGGCCCGAAGGTCGGGCAGTTGGCGTTTGACTTCCACAGGGGGACGGTCTCGAAGCACCCGCAGAACGCCATGACCCAGTCCGCCCCGCTGAGCGACACCTGCGGGGGCACCGTCCAGGTTTGGTACAGGTCGTCGGACGCCGACGCCGCACGCACGCTCAGCGTGCTGCTGGGGCGTCCGCCGAACCGGGCCGCGTTGGCGAGGTAGTGGGTGGCGGCCACCGAGGTCTGATCGCCGCCCGTGTCCTCGTCGTTGTCCACGTCGAGTTCAACGAAGCCGTAGAGGGGGTTGGTTCCGAACACGAACGGGTCGAACGGCTGGCCGTTGAGCCCGAGAGTCCCGGGCGGGTTCACCAGCCCGTTGAACACAAGGTCGATCCTCACGAGGTGGGCGTCGAGATGGTCGGCCAGCTCGCCCTCGTACGGGCTGGTGCAGTTCGCGTCCGGCTGCCACGCCGAAATCACGATCTTCTTGAGGTCGGGCATCGCCTGCCCGGGGAGCAACGGCCCGCAGTTGCACGTGTCGGTGCGACGCACGACGGCGTCGCCCGACAGATCGACAAACACGCGGTAGTCGTCGTCGGCGTGCGCCGCACCTCCGACCGCGAGCAGCGGGGCGGCGATCGCCATGGTCCGAGCACGTCGCGCCCAGGGGGTCATCGGTTTGCTACCTCCACCACGTACTGCTCCAGCCCGTACCGATCGATCCGGTACCGCATGCTGCTCCGCTGCATCCCGATGAGTTTCGCCGCGCGGGAGACGTTCCCCTTGGTGAACCTCAGGGCCTGCATGATCAGCTCCTTCTCCACATCGGCCGCCTTGTGGAGCCCGCGCTCAAAGTCGAAGGTGATATCCGATCGAGCCGCCCCGTCGCCGGGCGCGGCGGTCGGGCCCGCGTGTGCGAGCGGCTCGCTTGCACGACCGTTTCGATCGTGGGGGGGGGTGGAGTACGACGCGCGCGGGACGGCCAGCATTTGGGTGTTCATATCGTTCAATCCAAGGTCTTCCGGTTCAATCTCGGGATCGTCGGAGAGCATCACGGCTCTCTGGGCGGCGTTCACGAGCTCGCGGACATTTCCGGGCCAGTCGTGCGACAGGATCGCAGTCCCGGCCGCTTCCGACAGGGCCTGGTTCGGGCGGCCGTACCGCCGACCAAGCCGTTCGATCATCACCTCGGCGATGAGCACGGCGTCTTGGCCGCGCTCACGCAGAGGGGCGATTCTGACGGTGAAGGCGTTGAGGCGGTACAGGAGGTCGCGCCGGAACACCGCCGCCTTCACCCGGTCTTCCAGGTCCTGGTTGCTCGCGGCGATGACCCGCACCCGAACGCGGCGCTCCTTGGTCCCGCCCACACGCCGGTAGACGCCGTGCTCGAGCACGGTCAGGAGCTTGGCCTGAAACTCCAGCGGCGTCTCCGACACCTCGTCGAGGAAGATCGTGCCGCCGTCGGCCATCTCGAACAGGCCGGCGCGGGCTTCTTTGGCGTCGGTGAACGCGCCCCTCTCGTGCCCGAAGAGCTCGCCCTCCACAAGGGTCGCCGGGAGCGCGGAGCAGTTCACATGGACGAACGGCGCATCCGCCGCTTCTTTCGCACCTAGTTTTTCGGCGTGCTCGCAGGCCCGCTGGTGGATGTACCTCGCCAGCACGCCCTTGCCCACCCCGGTCTCGCCGGTGATGAGGATGCACGGCAATCCGGCGCGCCCGTCCCCGCCGTCCTTCCCCGCATCGGATGTCGGCAGCGGAATCGCCGCGAGCCGGTCGGCCATCGAAAGCGTGGAGCGCCAGGCGGGGCTCCGGCCGACGGCTTCCCACTCGCGCTCGCGGCTCTTCTCCAGTCGCTCGTAGAGTCTCACCTTGCGGGCCAGCCGTCGGTGCTCGATCCACCGGCCGACCTGCAGGCCCAACTCTTCCAGACTCAGGGGCTTCTGCAGGTAGTCGTCGGCCCCCATCCGCATCGCCGCGATCGCGTTCTCCATGCTGGAGAACGCCGTCATCACCACGACCGTGCCGTCGAATCCGACCGAGTCGGAACGCAGTTCGCGCACGAAGTCCAGCCCGTTGTCGTGGGCTCCGAGCATCACATCCGAGAGCACGACGTCGAAGTCCGCGTCTTGCATGGCCTTGCGGGCCGCGGCCAAACACGCCACATCCACCACGCCGTATCCGGCCTTGGTCAACGCCTTGCGGATTGTGAACCGCAGATTCTCTTCATCCTCTATGACGAGAATTTTGGCCACCAGTCGCTCCATCTAGGCCAATACTGGCCATATCAACATCTGCGCCGGCCAATGCTGGCCGGTTCCAAGGCAACGCAATCGTGAAGCGAGTACCCGCCGGAGGCTCCCTGCGGCCTCCGGCCGCTTGCGAGCCATGATCCAGAACGGGCCACGGGCTTTCCAGGCGAATCTGGCCCCCGTGCGCCTTCACGACCTGCATCGCTACTGCAAGGCCTATGCCGTTTCCGTCGGGTTTGGTGGTGAAGTAGGGCTGAAAGATCCGTTCCCGAAGGTCAGGGGGAACCCCTGGCCCCGTGTCGGCGATCGAAATAGTCCAGCCACCCTCGCGTTGCCCAGATTCGCCATCGCCGGGCCTTCCCGCAACGCTGATCACCACTTCGCCTCCGGTCTCTCCCGGCCCTCTCGCTGCCGGGCTGCTTGTGGCCGAGATGGCGTTGGACAGAATCGCCGACACGGCGTGCTCCAGGTGTCGTGCGTCGAACACCGCTTCATGGGGGCACTCGGATGCATCCAGAACCAGGCCGACGCCGCTCCCCTGCGCTTGTGCCCGGTGGGCTTCGACCAGCCCGGCCAGCCAAGGGGCCACCTCGGTCGGCTCCGGAGCCACCCGCATGGGGCGCGTCGCCGTCAGCAGATCCGTCAGCCACTTCTCGAAGCGATCCACCGTGGTCAGGATGCGTCCCTGGATCTCGCGCAAGTCCGCCTGCGGACCCTGGGTGGGCAACTCGCCCATCGTCAGTTCCGCCAGCGTCCGGATTCCCCCGAGCGGATTGCGAAGGTTGTGGGCCAGCCGTCGCACCATCTCCCCGAGCGCGGCCAGTTTTTCCTGCTCCACACGATCGTCCTGCATGGTCCGGACCATGCCCGCCATCTGGTTGACTTCGGCGCTGAGGCGAAGCAGCTCGTCGTCGGTGCGCTGGGCCGCGACGGGAATCCGATAGGTGTACTCTCCGTGGGCGATCCGCGCCGTCGCCTCGCGCAGCGCGGCCACCGGAATCAGCACCCACCGCCGGATCAGCTGCACGCCCATCGCGATCGTCAGAACCACGATCACCAGCGCCGAGCCGAGCATCACCAGCAGGTAGGTGCGTTGGACGTCGCTGGATCGGATCGCGGCCTGGGAGTCCGCGATCAGGCGGGCCTCCGTTCGCTCGATGAGCGAGTGGATCTCAAAGAACTCCTCCGCGGCCTTCGCTCGGAGAGCGTCGAGCGCGCCAAGGGCGGAATCGTCCGGATCGGGGCTCCCGTCCGCCATCGCCGGCAGTCGGGAGGCCGCGCGGAGGTACGCGAGGCCGTCGGCCTCGGCCGAGGCCAGCCTGCGGGCCATGTTCTGCAGGCTCGACTTGCTGGTCCGGAGGGCCCACTCTTGTGCCCGCGCCGGCTCGTTGCGGATGCGTTCGATCATCTCCGCCACGCGGGTGGACACCCGGTTGAACTCGTCGGTCCGCTCCCCCGATGCGTTGCGGTGGTGGGTGAGCCAGGGGGCTCGAAAGCCCGCGGCGATGGTCTCGTCGGTAGCGCCGGACACGATTCCGCCCAGGCGCTCGACATCTTTCTTGATCTCCCCCAGGCGCTGCAGCACGGAGGTCATGCTGCGGATCGGCTCGCGAACCTCCGTGCGCAGGGTCTCGAAAGTCCACCACGCCACCGATCCGATGAGCAACACCGCCAGCCCCATCAGGGCCAGAAGAACGCCGAACTTGCGTCGGAGCGACATCGCCGGATTGTATGTATCGGCTTCGCGGACCCCGCGTGGGCCGGGATCGCTACCTGGCCGGATCGAAGTCCCAAGCCCACGGCTCGGCCAACGGCTTGCGGGTCGCGGCCACGTGGCCGTCGATGAACGACACGCTCATGGCGCCGTTGTGGCGGGTGGCGGGGAACCAATACTGGCCGCTCGCATACAGCGTGGTGCTTCCGGCCGCGGGAGCGGAGAAGAGCGGCACCAGGTTGCGCTGCGCCGCGACCGCGCCGTCCACATCCCACAGCAGCGGGACCCGCTCCATCGAGACCCCCTGGCGGTCGAGGATGGCGCGGGAAAGGCCGATCGCCCGCGGGTCGCCGAGCGCAAAGCGGGTCTCCGACCGCTCCAGACGCTTGTTGAACCCATACGACACGCTCCTGGGCGGCGAGACCGCCCCCTGCGTGCAGGGAACGGCCCGCGTCAGCGTGATCTCGCCCTTGACCTCGGCACACCGCATCGGGTCGCGCCCGTTGGCGTCGGGTAGTTTCGCCGTGGGGGCGTTGCCGTACAGATCCGTCCAGAACTCGTCGAGCCCGTACTGCGATTCGATGAACGTTTCGAGCCGGAACTGTCCCTTGGGCACGATGGGCATCGCGGGATTCGGCGGCGAGTCGTCGTCCCCGCGGTACGGATGCAGGGATTCGTCGGCGAACAGCCCGAAATCGAACGCCACGCTCCGCTGGCTCATCTGGCACTTGAACCCTCGTGCCGCGCCGACCGCGCTTCGGGCCGCCGGGAGCAGAAGGGAGACCAGGATCGCCACGATCGTGATGGTGATGATCAACTCGACAAGCGTGAACGCGCCGGCCACCACGGCCGCTTCGCGGCGTGGGTCGTGCAATCCGCCATTCGGGAATCTGGGCCTCATCAGGGAGTCCGGTAGAGCCGCGCCGCCTTGGAGCGAGCGAATGCTACTTCCCCTGTCTAACAAATTTGGGGTGGTACGTCAATCCGGATAAACATTTCCACAATTCCGGCACCTCGGAGAACGTCGATTCCACTTCCCAAACAGTCCCCGAGTCGATAGTCTCTACGCCTATGCCACACGCTTGGATGCACGGACCCCTCCTTTCCTGGCTCGCTCTGGCCAGTCTGTCGGCTTCCCCTGTCGTTTGTTCTGGGGACTTGGGCAATATGGCCATCCCGGCAGCCGTGGACAAGGTTCAGGTCTCTTCCGCCAGAATCGGCGAGAGCCGGCTGGGCCGTCCGATGCACATCACACGAGTTCACGCCTCCGGCGCGGCCGACTCCCAACGCCCCTCCGTTCTCATCGTGGCGGGAATTGACCCGCGCCACGCGGGCTCCACGGAAGTTGCCGCGGCCGTCGCGGATCGTCTCGCCATCGACCACGCGCCGGCGTTGGAGCGAGGCGATGTCTATGTCCTCTCGAGGTTGAACCCGGACGGATTCGAGCAACTCGGCGCGGATGCCCCGCTTCGCGCCGGGTCGGCCCGCAATCGCGCTGTTCCCGGCGCGATCGACGCGGACCGAGACGGGCGCTCCAACGAGGATCCGCCCGCCGACCTCGACGGTGACGGCCGGATCCTCCAGATGCGCATCCGGAACCCTGCGCCCGGGCTGGGCCTGCGGAGCGAGTATGTGGCGGAGGCGGGCGATCCTCGCATCCTCCGCCCCGCGGACGCCGCCAAGTCGGAGCGACCGATCTACGCCCTCTTGGCCGAGTCCCGCGATGCCGACGGCGACGGCCTGTACGGCGAGGACGGCTTCGACGGCGTGCAACTCGACCGCAACTTCCCCTACCACTGGCCCGAGTTTCGCGATGAGGCCGGCCGTTTTCCCCTGAGCGAACCGGAGACCCGCGCCCTCGCGGACTGGCTCCTGGCCCACGACAACGTCGTCGCCGTTCTCGCCTATGCGCCCTCCGACAACCTGGTGAACATCCCGCCCGGGGACAAGAAAGATGAGACGGGCGCGGCGCCCGCGGGCGATCACATCCTCAAGGAAGACCGTCCACTCTGGGAACGCGTCGGCGCCAGGTTCAAGGAGATCACCCACCAGAAGGAGGCGCCCACCGGCGAGAACGCGGGCACGCTGCAGGGCTGGGCCTACGCCCAACTCGGCCTGTGGTCGTTTTCGACGCCGGTCTGGGTCCGGCCGGACCAGTGCGCGGACGCGATCCAGAAACCCGGGCCCGACGCGGGGGCCAACGCGAGCCCGGGCCGACAGGGAGCCTCGGACGTCCCATCGCCGTCCGAGCCAAGCCCCAAGGAACCGCCCGCGGCGGAACCACACCCTCCGGCGAGCTCGCCGACCCCCGCCAAAGTTGACTCCGAGGACGGCAAGTGGATCGCCTACAGCGACTCGCTCGTCGCGGCCGGCAAGCCGGGAGGCTTCGTGCCGTGGAAGTCCTTCCGGCATCCGCAACTCGGCGAGGTGGAGATCGGCGGATGGGTCCCCGGATTCCGGCAGGCGATTCCGGTTGACGACATTCCCCGCCTTGCCGGCGAGCAGGCGGCGTTCGTCGCCGACCTTCTCAATCGCCTGCCGCGCCTTGCCGTGATCGGGCCGCGGATAGAACGGCTCGGCGAGACCATCTGGCGGATCAGCGTCGAGGCCGTCAACGAGGGCGAACTGCCCACCCGCACGCGCATGGGCGTCCAGGTTCGCAGGCTCCCGCCCACGCGGTGGGTCATCGAGATCGACGGATCACCACTGCTCGCGGGCGATCGCGCCCAGAAGAGCGACGCCATCCCCGGCGGCGGTTCGCTGAGCGCGTCATGGACCATCAACGCGAACGCGGGGGAGACTGTGAAACTCGCCCTCAGGTCGCCGGAGTGCGGCGACCGCGAGATCGAGGTTCGCCTGGAATCCGACAAGAAGGAGACGCCTTGAAGCACGCCACACTCCTCGCGGTCGGCGCGGCCCTCGGCGCGTGCCCCGCGCTCGCCCAGCCGGATGTTCCCTCCAAAGTCCCGATCTCGTTCGATCGCTACTACGACGCCGCGCAACTCGGCCAGCACCTTCGCGCCATCGCGGCGGCGTATCCCGGGATCGTCACGCTCCAAACGATCGGCAAGAGCATCGAGGGCCGCGACCTGCTCGTCGCGATCGTCAACAATCCCAGGACCGGCCCGGATACCTCGAAGCCCGGGATGTGGATCGACGGGAACATCCACGGCAACGAGGTGCAGGCCGGAGAGGTCGTCCTGTACACGCTCTGGTACCTCACCAAGTCCTATGGCCAGAACGAGAAGCTCACCACGCTCCTGGACACGACAGCGTTCTACCTCATGCCGACGGTGAACCCCGACGGTCGCCAGTTCTGGTTCGACCACGCCAACACGCCGCACTCGTCGCGCCAAAACCGGCGAGCCATCGACCACGACCTGGATGGTGTCGCGGGCGAGGACCCGCCCGACGATCTCGACGGCGATGGACAGATCACCCAGATGTGGAAAGAGGACCCCGCGGGCCGCTGGGTCCGCTCCCAGACCGACGAGCGCATCTTCGTGCGGCTGCGCGACGACCAGACGCCCGCGCCCGGCGTGAAGACCTACATCCACCTGGGCGAAGAGGGCATCGACAACGACCTCGACGGGCGCATCAACGAGGACGGCCCGTTCGGCGACGACATGAACCGCGACTGGCCCTCCGACTGGCAACCCACCCACATCCAGGGCGGCGCTGGTCCGTATCCCCTCTCCTCTCCGGAGACCCGCGCTATCGCCGACTTCGTTCTTGGGCATCCCAACATCGCCGCCGCGCAGTCGTACCACAACGCGGGCGGCATGATCCTGCGCGGCCCCGGCGCGGCCGGTCGGGATCCTTTGTACACCCGCGACGATGTCCGGGTCTACGACGAGCTCCAGCGCACGGGCGAGCAGATGCTCCCCTACTACCGCGCCATGGTGCTCCATCGCGACCTGTACGGCGTGCGCGGCGGTGAGCTCAACTGGTTCGCCGAGGGCCTCGGCGTCTTCGCCTTCACCAACGAGCTCTGGAACGAGGGCAAGTACTTCCAGCGAGAGAGCACCGGCCCGAGCGAAGAGCAGCGCTGGCTCTGGCGCGACCGCCTCGCCTTCGGCCAGCTCTTCAGCCCGTACAAGGAGTTCGACCATCCGCAGTTCGGCAGGGTCCTCATCGGCGGCCTGAACAAGTGGTCCAGCCGCGTCACGCCCACCTTCATGCTCGAGGAGGAATGCCACCGCAACTTCGCGTTCACGATGTACCACGCCGAGCAGATGGCCTCGCTGGAGTGGGGCCGGATCGACGTCCGGAGGCAGGACGGAGTGGGAGGGGCGGGGGGGGGGGGGGGGGGGGGGGGCGGCCCCTGGGGAGGCACGGGCGAGGGCCGCAAAACCC
>CALMPG010000164.1 GCA_937871915.1 uncultured Phycisphaerales bacterium | reverse complement strand
GGGGGGGGGGGGTGGGGGGGGGGGGGGTGGGGGGGGTGGGGGGGGGGGGGGGGGTGGGGGGCGGGGGGGGGGCGGGGGGGGGGGTGGGGGGGGGGGTGCATCTGGGCCCAGTGGCTGGCGTTGGTGTTGCTGAGGACGCCGGTGGGGATGTTTGCCGCGTGGAGGTCGTCGATGAGCTGCGAAACGCCGGGGTATTCGTCGATGATCCAGGCCTCGTGCATGGCGCGGAACTGGGCTGGGGTGTAGCGGCCGCCGGTGGTCTGCGCGATGGCGGTGAAGAAGGCGTCGCAGGTGAGGCGGCCGCGCTCGTAGTGGGCGTGGATGGCGCGGCGCTCGGCGCGCTTGTCGGGGGTGATGTCCTCGTCGCGGACGTCGATGCCGCATCGCTCGCCGGCCTCTTTGAGGGAGCGGCAGATGCGGACGATGACGCCGCCGAGATCGAAGACGATGAGGGGGGGAGGTGTCAAGGTGTCGAGGTGTCAATCGTCGGAGTCTTCGGCCAGGGCGGCCGGGTCGGTCTTCATGATTTCCTGCATGGCGGTCGTCGCGAAGGCCCCTCGGGGGAGCTCGAAGACGCACTTGATGTAGTCGCCGCGCTCGTCGATGCCGGCCTCGACGTCGGGGAAGGTGAGGGGGACGCGCATGGGGCGGCGCTGGCCGACCATGGTCTCGGCATCGCGGCGGGACATGGCGGCGAAGACCGCCTCGGTGACGCCGGTGGCTTCGAGGGCGGCGCGTTCGGCGTCGGCGATGGGGCCGGAGGCGCGGGTCATGTCCCTGCCCCACATGGGGCCGCTGGGGGAGATCTCGAGGGACTTCAGGCGGTCGGCGAGGGCGGAACGATCCTCGGCGGGCATGTCGGGGGCGATGGGGAAGACCGCGCCGGAGTCGTGCTTGAAGGCGAGGTCGCCGTCCTCGAGGGCGGCGAGGCGGCCGGAGGCGATGCGGTCGTCGAGGAGGGTGTTGAAGACGGCGGATTGGAAGGCGGTGATGTAGAAGCCGAACTCGAGGCGCTCGATGGCGCGGACGGCCTGATCGGCGGGCGCGCCGCGGGCGAGCATGGAAAGCAAGCGGCGCTCGGTGTGGCATCCGTGCGGGAAGGCGGCGAGGGCGGCGTCGAAGTTGCATTCGGCGAAGAGGCGGCGGGCGTCGTGCTGGTTCTCGGGTGAGTTTGGCGAGGGGCCGAGGAGGGTGTTGATCGCGCCCTGGAAGTCCTTGAGGAGAAGAGCGCGGCCGCGGAGGTGGTTGTTCGCGACCATGCCGAATCGCTGCGAGCCGATGCGATTGGGCACGCCGAGTCGGGCGAGGGCGGTGAGGGCCTTCTTGGCGAACACGACCTTGGCGGCGGTGGTGCTCCGGATGCGGATGATGAAGCGGTTGCCGAGGAGGTGGCCGCGCCGGAGCTTGTTGGCGTGGCGGTCGGTCCAGAGGATCTGGATGTTGTCGTGCTCGAAGGCGCCGAAGGGGGCGTCTTTTCCGGGGAGGTGGATGCTCAGCATCTGGGTGGTGATGCCGATCTTGTCCTTGAGGCCGGCGATGCCGACGGCGTCGCGGCGGACCTTGAAGTGGTCGGCGAGGAGGCGGACCACGTGCATGGTGGACATGTGGCGCTTCTGGACCCAGAGGTAGAGGTGCTCGCCCTCGCCGGAAGGGTGGTAGGCGGGGAGTTCCTCGACGATGAAGTCCTCATCTCGCTGCTTGAGAACGCCGCCGGTGCCGGGGATGTCGGCGGTGAGGTGGCGGGTGGGGATGATGTGGGGGTCGAAGTCGGGCACGGGGAACGGTAACCCGGCGGGCATGCGGGGGAAGCCCGAGCGGTGGCTGTGTCTGCGTGGGCCCTTCGCGCATCACTGGCAGCAAGCTGCCAGTGCCACCCGGAGCAGATTCATTGCTCGTCGCGCTCGGCGGCGTCGAGGACCTTGTCGTCGACGAAGATGGGGACGTTGGAGGCGATGCCGAGGGCGATGGCGTCGCTGGGGCGGGAGTCGATGTTGACCTTCTTGCCGTCGGCGCCCTTGATGGTGAGGAGGGCGAAGAAGGTGTGGTCCTGCAGGTCGTTGATGGTGATGGACTCGAGCTTGCCGCCGAGGCCGGCGATGATGTTCATGAGCAGGTCGTGGGTCTGGGGGCGCTTGATGACGATGCCCTTGAGGCGGCGCTCGATGGCCTGGGCCTCGGGAAGGCCGATGACGATGGGGAAGGAGCGGCCGTTCTCGACCTGGCTGAACTGCTTGGGGGCGGGGCTTTCCTTCGACCCCCCACCCCCCCCACCACCGCTTCCGGACGCGGCGGAGCCCGGAGCGCCGTCGAGGTCCTCGCCGTCCTCGACGGGCGCGACCTCGCGGAGCTCGATGATCTGGTAGTCATTGAGCTCGCGGATCAGGATTCTGGCGAGTTCCATACGCACGAGGGCCATCGCCGACCTCCGACTGACTGTGAGTCTTGCCCACGGGGGCGCGGGCGTCAACCGAACTTTGGGTGTACGGGCAGGGACGGGGGGAAGTTCCGCGAGACGGCGGAGGGGACCGGGGCGTTATCGGCTTGGCGGGGGGGTTGGGCGCAGATCGGACACGAGCGGTGAACGCTTGGCCCCTGTGGCCCCGGCGTGACCGCCGGGGCTCTGCATGTCAGTGGGCGTGGGTGAGGGGGCGGCCGAGGCGTTCGATGAGAGCGCGGGGGGCGCCGATATCGACGACGACGAGTTCGCCGACGTACCGGCGGGCCGCGGCGGAGAGGAAGCCGGCCTTCACCCCCGCGAGGGCGATGGTGAGGTCGGCCTCGACGGCGGGGCCGGTGCTCGCTGTGTCGGCGGCGGGAAGGCCGGTGTCGCAGTCGAGGCCGCTGGGGACGTCGATGGCGACGAGGGTGGAGCCCTTGGCCTTGAGGGTGTTCATGTGCGCGATGAGTTCGGCGAAGATGCCGGAGGCGGGACGATCGACGCCGGTGCCGAGGAGGGCGTCGGTGATGACCATGGGATCGCCGATGCGGGACTGGGTGTCGCGGAGGGCATCGGCGGGCGAGGCGGAGGCGTCAAAGATGGGGATGCCCATCTTTCTCGCGATGGCGAGGTTGGTGCGGGCGTCGCCGGTGATCCTCGACTCGGGGACGGCGAGGAGGATGGCGACGGTGACGGAGCGATTGGCGAGGTGGCGGGCGACGGCGAGGCCGTCGCCGCCGTTGTTGCCGGGGCCGCACACGATCAGGACGGATGGGTCTTCGGCGCCCTGGAGACCCTCCATGATGACGCTGGCGACGCCGCGTGCGGCGTTTTCCATGAGCAGGAGGGAGGGCATGGCGAACTCCTCCACGGCGAGGCGGTCGAGGTCACGGATCTGGGCGCGGGAGAAGACGTGGATCTGCTCGGAGGCTGCGGCGGCC
>CALMPG010000163.1 GCA_937871915.1 uncultured Phycisphaerales bacterium | reverse complement strand
AACCCTCGCCAAAATCGTCGCCACCATCGGCCCCGCCAGCGACTCCCCCGAGTCCGTCGCCAAACTCATCCAGGCCGGTGTCGCCGTCTTCCGCATCAACTTCTCCCACGGCACCCTCGCCGACCACGAGCGCCGCGTCGCCATCATCCGCGACACCGCCCACGCCCTCGGCAAGCCCACCGCCATCCTCGGCGACCTCCAGGGACCCAAGATCCGCGTCGGCGAACTCGAACACCCCATCACCCTCGAGCGCGGCCAGGAAGTCCTCTTCCACCAGTCTTCCGCCTTCACATCTGAAATCTCAAATCTCAAGTCCGAGATCGCCCACCTCCCCTCCGACCACCCCGACCTCGCCACAGAAGTCCTCCCCGGCCACCGCGTCCTCATCAACGACGGCGCCGTCCGCCTCCTCGCCGTCGATCGCGAGCCCGGCGACCCCGCCGGCGTCCTCCGCTGCCGCGTCACAGTGGGGGGCCTCGTCTCCAGCCGCAAGGGCATCAACCTCCCCGACTCCGATGTCCAGGCCAGCGCCATCACCGATCAGGATTGGCAGCACGTCGAGTGGGCCGTCGCCCACAACCTCGACTTCCTCGCCCTCTCCTTCGTCCGCAAGCCCGAGGAAGTCATCGAACTCCGCAAAGCCCTCATGGGCATGTGCCCCGTGGACTTGTCAGAGGGTGGCACTGGCAGCTCGCCTGCCAGTGGTGTCGTGCACCCACGCCCGCACGCACACCAGGCGTCCCACGACCACACCTCCCGCATCCCCATCATCGCCAAGATCGAAAAGCCCCAGGCCCTCGACCGCATCGACGAGATCCTCGAAGCCGCCGACGGCATCATGGTCGCACGCGGCGACCTCGGCGTCGAGATGGACCTCGCCGAGGTCCCCCTCGTCCAGAAGCGCCTCATCAGCAAGTGCGACGAGTTCGGCAAGCCCTGCATCGTCGCCACCCAGATGCTCGAGTCCATGATCGAGAGCCCCTCGCCCACCCGCGCCGAGGTCTCCGACGTCGCCAACGCCATCCTCGACGGCGCCGACGCCGTCATGCTCTCCGCCGAAACCGCCATCGGCAAGTACCCCGTCGTCGCCGTCGAGACCATGCGCCGGGTCATCGCCGCGGCCGAGCGCAAACTCGCCGACACCATCACCGCCCCCAGCCCCGGAGCCCGCCTCATCAAGAGCAGGTACCGCACCGCCGCCCTCGCCCACGGAGCCTGGCACGTCGCCCGCGACATCGGCGCCAAACTCATCGCCTGCTGGTCCCAGGAAGGCGGCACCGCACGCTACCTCTCCCAGACCGGCCCCAACATCCCCATCATCGCCTACTCCAGCGACATCCGCCAGGTCCGCCGAATGTCCCTCCTCCGCGGCGTAACCCCCCGCCACATGCCCCTCGCGGAATCAACGGGTGGCACTGGCGGCTCGTCTGCCAGTGATGTTGCAACAAAGCCATACGCCCCCTCCTCCCCGCCCCAACTCGGCCTCACCCTCTCCGAATGGAACGCCCGAGTCGAGCTCGACCTCCTCACCCTCGGCCTGGTCATCCCCGGCGACCCCATCATCCTCGTCGCCGGCAAACCCCTCGGCACCAAGGGCGCCACCTGCTCCCTCGCCGTCCACTACACCGGCAACCGCCACACCGGCTACATGCGCTCCTGACGCGCATCGGGTGGCACTGGCAGCTCGTCTGCCAGTGGTGCTGCAACAGGGTGCTCCGTATCCAAAGTCGGACGACCCCCACCGCAATCACCACCACGCCTCGGATCCGAAAGAGCCCCCGCGCGGAGCTACGGGGGGAGCGGGGGTCCCCCGACCGCCGCGGAACCCGTAGAACATCACGACCAACCGTTCCCGCCCCGAAGGGGCGCACGCAACGCCCGCCAGAGTGCATTCATCTTCACCACTCAACGCGGCTCGACCAAGACTCAAGGCGCAGGCCTCGCCCCACACTCCGGACACACCGCCCCAACCCCAAGTCCCGCGCGGTCATAGTGGCATTTCGAGCAGCGAGTCCCACCGGCGGGGCGACGCATTCCGCGCCAACATAGGACCGCGGGAATCGCCGAGCACACGAAGGGAATCCACAGCGGCATGACAAGTTTCCACGTGGCGGGCGTGGTCTGAAACGCAGGAACTCGCTCGATGCTCGGCGTCCAATCGACCCATCGGAGCCGGTCGGACCACCCACCGCGCGCCGGCATCCACGACATCGAGAGCCCACCGACGCTTCGAATCGTCACGCCGCGAATGGCGAGTTCCGTGAAATAGTCATTTCCAAGGGCGTCGTTCCCGACTTGGAGCTGCCCCCGCCCGCAGCTCATACACGCGACGCCCTGCAACCAGCACATCGACCAACCCCACAGCCCAACGAGCCACAGTCCGAGGCACGCCGTCGCGATGGAACGGAGCCCCCAACAAGCGACTCGCCGGACCGAAGCACGGCGATCCAGTCTGCATGTCGTGTGAGTGCGCGGCCGCGTCAACATCTCCCCAGTCTATCTCCCCCCGCCCTCCCCGCGAACCCCCGCGCAACCCCAGCGAACCTCCGCGTGCTGCCTCGAATTCTGGTCCCCAACCCATCGCGTCACACCGGAACTCCAAATCTCCCAAGCACTTACAACCCAACAAAATACCTATCAAAACCCTATTGACAACCCGCCTGTCACACTGTACATTACCCAAACATGCCCGCCGCCACCCCCTTCAACCCCTCCCCAACCCTCGCCGAGGCCATCCCCGCCGATTTCCCCCACCCCCCCCTCCCCCTCCCCCAAATCCCCGCGGCCAACAACCACCCCCTCCAAACCCCCTCCCCCTCGGTCCCCCCCC
>CALMPG010000162.1 GCA_937871915.1 uncultured Phycisphaerales bacterium | reverse complement strand
ATCTGCGAAGGACAGCATGGCGGCGATCTGCCGGCCCAGCGCGGCGGGGCCGTCGGCTTCGGCGCGCCGCCAGGCGCGGCGGGCGTCGGCCAAAAAGCCGAGGGGTGTGCCGGCGGCGGCCTCGTGGGCGCGCAGCCAGGGCTCGCACAGCAGGGCGGCCACGGCTGGGTGCGGCGGGTCGCTCTGGGACGGGACGTTCTGCAGGCCGAACAACCCCCCCCCGTTCCCCCTGCCCGGGGGCCGGGGCACCCCCGCATCCCCCAGCCCCCCGCTCATGTCCTCCTGCCCCAGCCCCTCCACAAACTCCACCCCATCCTCCTGCGCCAGCATCACGATCGCCTCATGCCCATCCGCCGTCCGCCCCGTCGCGTCATAGATCCGCGCAAACACCCACGGCGCATCCAACCCCTCCACCAGGTACGTCGGCGGATACCCCGGCCGCCCCCCCGTTCCGCCATGCTCCAGCATCAGCCCCCCGGCCATCTCCCCCTGCCCCGCAAACCGCCCCCACCCCGTCGCATCCCCCGGCGCCCGCCACACCAGATCCCCGCCGCGCGTCCGAAAGTGCTCCCGCTGCGCCACCCTCTTCACCCACTCCTCAAAGAACGGCCCAAGCTCAATCGCCCCAACCTCGCGCCCCCGGATCGCCTCCTCTCCCTTGCGCGCCGTCCGCACCAACTCATCCACGCCCACCCGGTCCGCCCCCAACCCCTCCATCGCCACCCGCAGCGCCATCACATTCCCATCCCCCTGAACCTCCGCCGGCAGCCGCTCGATCTGCTCGATCGCCGCCGTCCGCAACCCCAGCCTCCCATACGCCGCCGCCAGCAGAAACCGGATCTCATGGTCCTCCGCCGCCACCTTCAGCGCGGCCAGCGCCATCCCGACATACTCCCACGGCGACCCCTGCCGCCCCATCGCCACAATCTGCGCCCGCGAAACGCGCCCCGCCGGCGCCGCCCCGATTGCGGGGGAGATGGTGGTGGTGGCCTTGGCCGCGGAACTGCTCATCCCCTGTTTATCGGTCATCGATGCCCCATCCCAAGGTGGAGTCTGTCCCCCGATCTCACCAAGGACCGATATCTCTGCCTATGAGTCGATGGAGCGGGCGTCGTCCCCCCCTGCATCTGGTGTCAGGTGAGTCCATCGCCCCCTCCCCAGACTCTACTGGGTCAATCACCCAAGATCGCCCCGCCCCCGCCGCGGCCACCAAGATCCTCGACCACCCCGCCCTCCTCCAGCGGGCCGAGGCCGCCCGCGCCGCCGGCAAGCGCATCGTCCAGTGCCACGGCTGCTTCGACATCGTCCACCCCGGCCACCTCCGCCACCTCCGCCACGCCCGCGCCCAGGGCGACCTCCTCCTCGTCTCCATCACCGGCGACTCGATGATCGACAAGGGCACCGGCCGCCCCCTCATCCCCCAGGAACTCCGCGCCGAGAACCTCGCCGCCCTCGACTGCGTCGATTGGGTCTACATCGAGTCCCGCCCCACCGCCGTCGAACTCCTCGACGAGGTCAAGCCCGACATCTACGTCAAGGGCCGCGAGTACGAGAACAACAACGACCCCCGCTTCAAGGCCGAGCAACAGACCGTCCTCCGCCACGGCGGCCGCATCGTCTTCTCCTCCGGCGACGTCGTCTTCTCCTCCTCCGCCCTCATCGCCGCCCTCGAGCAATCCGTCGATCCCTACCACGCCCGCCTCCGCTCCCTCCTCAAACACCCCGACCTCGCCGGCGAGGAACTCTCCCGCCTCATCTCCTCCTTCCGCGGCAAGCGCATCGCCATCATCGGCGAGGTCATCCTCGACACCTACATCCTCTGCGATCGCCCCGACGTCGCCGGCGAGAGCCCCATCATGACCCTCCGCCCCGTGGAGCGCCGCTCCTACGACGGCGGCGCGGCCGTCATCGCCCGCCACGCCGCCGCCATGGGCGCCTCCCCCATCCTCATCACCGCCCTCGACAATTCCCCCGAGTCCGCCGCCCTCCGCCAACGCCTCATCGCCGAGGGCATCCAGGTCCGCAGCATCCGCACCGACCGCCCCCTCCCCGAAAAGCAACGCTTCCTCGTCGGCGCCCAGAAGATGATGAAGCTCGACCTCATCGAGCGCATCGAACCCGACGCCGCCAAACAGGAAGAGTTCCTCAACCTCGCCACCGAAACGCTCTCCTCTTCCCCCTCGACACCCCGACACCTCGACACCTCGACACCTTTCGATGCCTGCATCATCGCCGACTTCGGCCTCGGCCTCCTCTCCCAATCCCTCCTCCGCCGCCTCTGCCCCATCGCCCGCCGCCACTCCCGCATCCTCTCCGGCGATGTCTCCGGCAAACGCTCCAACCTCTCCTATCTCACCGACATGGACCTCCTCTGCCCCAGCGAGGCCGAACTCCGCGAAACCTACCGTCAGTTCGACGACTCCCTCCCCGCCGTCGCCTACCACCTCCTCTCCGCCACCCGCGCCAAACACGCCCTCATCACCATGGGCTCCGAGGGCCTCGTCGCCTTCGACCGCACCCCCGACTTCACCGCCACCGCCGGCGAGTGGGGCACCAAGGTCACCGCCGAGCACGTCCCCGCACTCGCCGCCTCCGCCGTCGATCCCCTCGGCTGCGGCGACGCCCTCCTCACCGCCGCCACCCTTGCGCTCGCGAGCGGCGGTGGGGGGGGAAGTCTCCTCGCCGCCGCCTTCCTCGGCGCGGCCGCCGCCGCCACCCAGGTCCAACGCCTGGGCAACACCGTCGTCTCCTCCAGCGACCTCCGAAACGCCGCCGCCCGCCTCCACTCCGCCCACCTCGCCTACGCCCCAAACGAATCCCGCGCCCGCCCAATCAACACCGCGACCACCCAACCAGTCACGACCGCCTAACGCCGAACGCCTAACGCCGAACGCCTAACTCCAATCCTCCCACCCTCCGCGACCCCGTCACACTCCAAAGCGGACTCTTTCCTTCTCCTTCTCCTTCTCCTTCTTCGCCTTCTTCTTCCTCTTCTTCTTCCTCTCCACACGTCCTCCACTCCGAATCGCCTTCCTCTGAAATCTCAAATTTGAAATTCTGAGATTCCCCCACCTGCCCACCTGCTCACCTGCTCACCTGCTCACCTGCTCACCTCCTCACCTGTTCTCCTCTTCCCCTCCGCCCCATGCCCCCCATCGCCTACATCCTCCCCACCCGGAACCGCCCCGCCTGCCTCGCCCGCACCCTCTCCGCACTCGCCGCCCTCCCGCCCCACTCCGCCGAAGTCATCGTCATCGACAACGCCGGCGAGCCCCCCGCCTCCGTCCCCTTCCAACTCGCAAGCGGCCTCCCCGTCACCCTCATCCTCCGCTCCCGCAACGACGGCGCGGCCGCCCGAAACTCCGGCGCCCGCGCCGCCGACCCCAGCGCCGAGTGGCTCGTCATGCTCGACGACGACTCCCACCCCCTCAACCTCAACTTCCTCGCCGCGCTCCAAGCACAACCCCCCGAAGTCGCCGCCCTCTGCGCCGAAATCTTCCTGCCTCCCCCCCCTGGGCACTCGGCACTGGGCACTGAGCACTCTTCTTCCCCCCGCGAGAGCGGCGGCCTCCCCGAAATCCCCATCGGCTGCGGCGTCGCCTACCGCCGCGACGCCTTCCTCGCCGCCGAGATCCACTCCACCGCCGGCTACGACCCCCGCTTCAACTTCTACGCCGAGGAGTACGACCTCGCCGCCCGCCTCATCCGCGCCGGCCACCGCATCGCCCTCGACCGCCGCTTCGCCGTCCTCCACGAAAAAACCCCCGCCGGCCGCAGCATGGACACCATCCTCCGCCGCCTCGTCCGCAACAACGCCTGGGTCATGCAGCGCTACGCCCCCGCCGATGCGCGCCGCGAAGAACTCCGCCGCGTCCTCTCCCGCTACGCCCGCATCGCCCGGAAAGAGAACGCCCTCGGCGGCTACCTCGCCGGCCTCGCCGAGTGCTCCACCACGCTTCACCGCCAGCCCCGCGCCGAACTCACCCCGCGCCAGTGGGAACGCTTCACCGGCCACGCCGCCTGCCGCCGCTCCCTCCTCCGCCAGTGGGCCGCCCGCCGCTTCACCACCGCCGCCCTCATCCACCGCGGCAAGAACGACCACATCGTCCAGGCCTGCCTCCAGGAACTCGGCGTCCGCATCATCAACGACGAAAGCGCCGCCGACGCCCTCGTCATCGCCACCCTCTCCCCCGGCCCCTTGCTCGACGCCTGGGACGCCACCGCCCACGACCCGCGCCTCGTCGCCCCATGGCTCGACCCCATCGAGCAATCGCTATCCATCGCCGCCCTCAACCGCGCCGCCGCTTGAGAGGTCGAATCAGGGTGGCACTGGCAGCTTGTCTGCCAGTGGTGTTGCAACCCAGACGCAAGATCGTCGAGAGCCGTTCCATCCCCGCACCTCCTCCGCCAGACCGCCCGAGCGGTGCTGGTCATTCCTCCTTCCACCTTCCCCCCTCAACCTTCCACCCTCCCCCTCCCCCCCCCCCCCTTCTCCTCTACCCTCCCCTTCCCCCTCGGAGCCCTCCCCGCATGTTCAACTCCCTCCGCCTCGTCTCCTCCCAGAAACCCACCGCCCGCGTCATCGGCCTCTTCTCCGACCGCCGCCTCGACAAGGCCACCAAACAACTCGACTCCGGCGGCGAGATCTCCGCCGCCATCGCCCGCGCCGAGTGCACCGGCGAGTCCGGCCGCATCGTCGAGGCCTTCCCCTCCGCCAAAAACTCCCCCGCGCGAATTCTCATCGTCGGCCTCGGCAAGCGCGAGGACTTCAAGCCCGGCTCCCTCCGCTCCATCGGCGGCCAGATCGGCCGCCGCCTCGCCCTCACCAGGGACGAGCGCGTCGAGATCGACCTCGCCCCCGCCCTCTCCGAGGCCAAACGCATCGACGTCAAGCACGCCGGCCGCTGCCTCGGCGAGGGCCTCGGCCTCATCGCCTGGCAGAACTGGAAGTTCAAGGGCTCCGCGCCGACCAACGGCGCCGAGAAACCCAAGCGCACCGCCCTCTCCGTCTCCTCCTCCGACAAGCGCTTCGCCGAAGGCCTCGACCGCGGCCTCGCCCTCGCCGTCAGCGCCAATCTCTGCCGCGATCTCAGCGAAACCCCGCCCAACATCGCCACCCCCGCCTGGATCGCCGACCAGGCCCGCGCCCTCGCCCGCAAGACCGGCCTCAGGTGCACCGTCCTCTCCGGCAAGGACCTCCAGCGCGAAAAACTCACCGGCCTCATCAACGTCGGCAAGGCCAGCATCAACAAGCCCTGCCTCATCCGCCTCGAATGGCCGGGGAGCCCGACACTCCGTGGCGGGAGGTCTTCGCGATCCTCCTCCAAGCCCATCGTCCTGGTCGGCAAGACCATGACCTACGACACCGGCGGCCTCTCCCTCAAGGTCAACAACTCCATGGTCGGCATGAAGCGCGACAAGGACGGCGGCTGCGCCGTCCTCGGCGCCATGCACGCCGTCGCCACCACCCTCAAGCCCAGGACCCCCGTCGTCGCCCTCCTCGCCGTCGCCGAAAACTCCATCTCCGATGAGGCCTACCGCCCCGACGACGTCCTCACCTACCGCAACGGCGTCACCGTCGAGGTCACCAACACCGACGCCGAGGGCCGCCTCGTCCTCGCCGACGGTCTCATCTGGGCCTGCGAAAAGGAAAACCCCGCCGCCGTCATCGACCTCGCCACCCTCACCGGCGGCGTCGTCACCGCCCTCGGCTCCACCTTCGCCGGCCTCTTCTGCGAAAACGAGCCCCTCCGCACCCGCCTCCAGCGCGCCATGGACTCCTCCGGCGAGCGCTGGTGGCGACTCCCCATGGACGCCGAATACCGCGACATGATGAAGTCCCCCATCGCCGACATCCTCAACTCCAACCCCAACCGCAAGGCCCACCCCATCCAGGGCGCGGCCTTCCTCTCCTTCTTCGTCACCCCCAAAACCCCCTGGGCCCACATCGACATCGCCGGCGTCCACGCCGCCGAAGCCGACAACGGCTGCTTCGTCAAGGGACCGACAGGCTGGGGCGTCCGCTTGCTCGCCGACCTCATCGCCGGGTAGACTCCCCCGGCCCCATGAGCACGCCCGCCACCAAGCACCCGCGCCCCCTCCGCCCCGGCCTCGACGCCGCGCCCGCTCCGCGCATCTTCACCGCCGCGCGCGGGCCGCTCACCCGCACCTCCATCCTCCTCCTCGGCGCACGCGGCTCCGGCGTCGCCTGGCTCTCCGGCGTCCTCGCCGCCCACCACCACCGACCCGTCGTCCAGCACCGTTTCATCACCGCCACCGCCGACGCCGACGACGCCCTCCACTCCTACCCCCACGCCCGCCCCCCCCACATCATCCGCGACGGCCGCGACGTCGTCGCCGAGTCCGCCCGCGCCGACCACCCCATCTCCCCATCCGACGTCCGCTCCCTCGCCGCCCGCTGGGCCGCCGCCGTCCACGCCGTCTGGACGGCCCGCGACACCCACGCCGCAAGCATCATCGAAGCCCGCTACGAGCGCCTCCGCTCGAGCGCATCCGCCCACGGCGAGCGCCTCCTCGACTCACTCACCCTCGACCCCACCGACGACGCCCTCGCCCTCCTCACCTCCAACCTCACCCTCCCCCCGCCCCAACCCCCGCCCTGGAAGTCCCCCTCCCCCACCCACGCCAACCACCCCTCCAACCCCCCCGCCGCTTCCGCCCCCCCCCA
>CALMPG010000161.1 GCA_937871915.1 uncultured Phycisphaerales bacterium | reverse complement strand
TCAGGTCAGGGCCGACGGCGGTGTTCACCGTGCAGCCGGGGGCGCCGTTGTACAGGTCGGTGAGGCCGACCATGGCCCGGGAGGTGGTGTCCGAGCCGCCGGCCACGATCAGGTCGGCCTTGCCGTCGAACCCGTAGCCGGTGGGCGGGCCGGGGGCGATGACGGCGGCGAACTGGGCGAAGGCGGGGCAGGTGGCGGGGTGGAGTGCGTTCCTGGCGGCGGAGGCGGACAACGGGTACATCGGATGGCAGGATCAGACGAGCGGGGCGACGACGGGCGCGGCGAAGGGGGCGGTGATCGAGGGGACGATCAACCTGCGGCAGGAGTTTGCGCTCGGAGCGGGGGCGTCGTTGCCGGAGAGCGTGTGGGTGGCGTGTGCGCAGTTCGGGACGGCGAACGGGGGCGCGCTGGTGCCGGCACTGCAGGTTCCCGCGTCGGCGGACGGGGATGGGAGTGTGCAGGCTGGGGAGTTCGTGCGGGTGCGGCTGTGCGTGTTTGCGGCGGGCGGGTGCTGCGCGCCGGACTTTGACGGGGCGGATGGGTTGACGGTTCAGGACATCTTTGCGTTTCTGAACGCGTGGTTTGCGGGGGAGGCGCGTGCGGACTACAACCGGTCGGGGACGCTGACGGTGCAGGACATCTTTGATTTTCTGAACGGGTGGTTTGCGGGGTGTGCGTAGGGGGTGCCGGGGTGTGCCGTAGGGCAGGAGCCTCGCGTGGAAGCCCGTTGAAGTTGTGGTCTATGGGTGAACGAGGGCGGGGAAGCGGCCTGGGAAGCGCGTCGGGGAGAAGTTGGGAAGACGGCCGCGGTCGAGGTGATGCGCGGGGAACCCGCCACGGAGTGTCGGGGTACCCGGGGCGGGATCAGAGTTCGACCATCTGCATGTCGGAGGACTGATCGGCGGGGAGGATGGCGGGGGCGACGGTGGTGGCGAAGGTCTCGAGGCCGGGGATGCGGGACATTTCTGTGCGGGTATCGGCGGCGTTGAAGTACTGGCCGACGGCGTCGAGGATGCGGACGGCGTCGGGGACCTGGCCCTGCTTGGCGGGGCTGACGACGAGGGTCTCGAACTCGACGATGGCGGGGGCGCCGCCGAGGATGGCGAGGAGGTCGAGGGCGATCTGGGCTTCGGGCTTGCTGGACTCGACGGGGGGGATGGCGGCCTCGAAGGCCTGGAGCATGTTCTTGGCGTTCTCGAAGGTGCCGGACTTTTCGAGCCAGGTTGAGGAGGGGAGGAGGATGTCGGCCGCGTCGGCGAGGGTGGAGGCGAGGGTGTCGAGGAGGATGATCGTGGTCTTGTCGCCGCCGCCGGATTGGGAGCGGGCAGCGTCGAGGAGGTCCTGGGGGGCCCAGGCGGAGGGGTAGTTGCCGGTGAGGATGGCGGCGGAGAAGTGGCCGGACCTGAGGGATCGGGTGAAGTCGGCGAGATCGACGAGTTGGGCCTTGTTGCCGGCGGAGGCGGCGAGGGCGGAGAGGACGCGCTTGACGCCGCGTGCGTTGGGGGCTTTCTCGGCGTAGACCTTGTAGCCGTTGGGGTCGGTGGGCGGGAAGGTTTTGTCCTGGCCGCGGGTGGGGACGGGGCCGACGGCGAGGACGGCTCGGGGGTCAACGGCGAGGGCGAGGCGGGCGAGGTGGTAGGCGTCCTCGCAGGAGAGCATGGGGGAGACGAGCACCCCCACGCGTGGAGACACCGATCGCTCGGAGCCGCGATCGGTGCCACGGAGGGCGGCGGCCGCGTCGAGGAGGGCGCGGGACCAGTCGGCGTCTACTTGTGCGCCGAACTGGGTGCGGCGGGGGGAGCGGAGGCGCCCCTGCTCGCCGTCGGAGTGGACGTGCTTCCAGGAGTAGCGGATCTCATCGGAGATCCACCACTTGTTGACGGCCATGTTGGTGCGGGGCCTGAGGCGGTAGATCTTGGCGTCGTTGGTGTCGACGGTGATGTTGTCGCCGGAGGCGGTGAGGCCGTCGATGGAGGGGGCGGACTTGAGGAACCAGACGCGCTGGGCGAAGAGGAAGTCCTTGTCGAGGAGGGCGCCGACGGGGCAGAGGTCGATGACGTTGGCGGAGAGTTCGTTGTCGAGGGCGATGCCGGGGAAGATGTCGATTTCTTCCTTGTTGCCGCGGCCCTGGACGGTGAGTTCGCTGGTGCCGGAGACCTCGCGGGTGAAGCGGACGCAGCGGGTGCACATGATGCAGCGGTCGGCGTAGAGGTAGACGTGGGGGCCGATGTCCTTCTTGGGGTTCTTGATCTTGGTTTCCTCGAAGCGGGAGACGCCGCGCCCGTACTCGTAGGAGTAGTCCTGGAGGAAGCACTCGCCGGACTGGTCGCAGACGGGGCAGTCGAGGGGGTGGTTGATGAGGAGGTATTCCATGACCGCTTTTTGGTTGGCGACGGCCTTGGGGGAGTCGGTGTAGACGACCATGCCATCGGCGCAGGCCGTCTGGCAGGTGGGGATGAGCTTGGGGATGGGCTCGAGGGCGTTGTTGTTGCGGGGGTTGGGCTGCCAGACCTCGGCCAAGCAAATCCGACAGGAAGCCACGATGGAGAGGGCATCGTGGTAGCAGTATTGGGGGATGTCGATGCCGGCCGCGTTGGCGACCTGGATGATCATCTGGCCCGGGGTGAAGTCGAGGGATGTGCCGTTGATGGTGATCTTGGGCATGGGCCGGGATGGTAGCGGGGGAAGGGGGGAGAGTGGCTCTGGCGGAGGGACGGTGGCGAAGTTGAAACACGGAGGGCCACGGGGGACCACGGAGGGGACGCGGGGGCGGGCGGGGTGTTAGGCTGTGGACTTGGAGGTGTGGGATCGAGATTCGTGTGGACAAGATTGTGCGGGTTGGGGCCGGGGAGGATGGGGCGGGGTGGCGGCGGGCGCGGGGGGGGGGGGGGGGGGGGGGGGGGGCGGGGGGGCGGGGGGGGGGGGGGGGGGGTTGGGGGGGGGGGGGGGGGGGGGGGGGGGGGGGGGGGGGGGGGGT
>CALMPG010000160.1 GCA_937871915.1 uncultured Phycisphaerales bacterium | reverse complement strand
GCCCCGCCGCCCGGGGAGGGGTGGGGGGGTTGAGCCCACAGCGGCCCCCTCCCCCCTCCCCCTCTCCGCATGACCGACCTCACCATCATCCTCCGCTCCCTCAAGGCCCGGGCCTTCTCGACCACCGTCACGGCGTTCACCGTGGCCGTGGCCGTGGCGCTCATGCTCGTGCTGCTCTCCATGCGGGACGCGGGCCGCCAGGCCTTCGAGCGCGGCACGGGGAACATGCACCTGCTGGTGAGCCGCGACCAGTCGCCGCTGGTCTCGGTGCTCAACGGCGTGTTCTATGCCAACGCGCCGCGCTCGCCGATCACGATGGACGAGTACGAGCGGATCGCGGGGAGCGGGCCGCTTGAGTTTGCGATCCCGGTGCAACTGGGGGATTCGTACGAGGCGAAGTGGCCCGCCGTGGCGACCACGCCCGAGTACTTCACGCTCTTCAAGCCCGCGGAGGACGCGGCGTGGACGTTCTCGAAGGGGCGGGCGTTTGCGAAGGAGATGGAGGTCGTCCTCGGCGCGGCGGTCGCCTCCGCCACGGGGCTGAGACTCGACGATCAGATCGTGCTCACGCATGGGATCGCGCAGTCGCGCAACGCTTCTTCCGCCGAGCCTGGCGCGCCCCCGCACGTGCACTCGGAGTTCAAGTACACGGTGGTCGGGATTCTCGCGCCGACGGGGACGATCCATGATCGGGCGGTGTTCACGAATCTCGACTCGACCTGGCTGATCCACGCGTTCGATCGGCGGGAGCGAGAGGAGCATGCGGGCGGGACGCCCGACGAGCACCACAACGATCATGGCGATCATGGCCACGACCATGGCCACGATCACGAGGCCGAAGCCCCCATCACCCTCAACGACATCACCCCCGCCGACCGGAAGATCACAGACATCTACATCGCCATCGCCACCCGGCCCGGCGCGACCGTCTCCGCCTCCATCGGCCCCATCGCCGCGGGGCTGGTGCGGGACACGACGTTCAACCCGGCGCTCACCGTGGCCTCCCCCGCCGCGGAGATCGGCAAGCTCTTCGTCATCGTCGGGAGCATCGACTCCATCTTCATCGCCATGGCGATCGTGGTGATGGTGTCGAGCGGGGTCGGGATCCTGCTCTCGCTGTACAACTCGATGTCGGAGCGCCGGCGGCAGATCGCCGTCCTCCGGGTCCTCGGGTGCTCGCGGGCGCGGGTCTTCTCGCTGATCGTGACCGAGTCGGCGATGATCGGGACCATCGGCGCCCTCGCCGGGCTTGCCCTCTCGCTGGCGGGCGGCCTCCTCGTTGCCGGTGTCCTCAAAGACCGCCTCGGCCTCGTGGTTCACCCCGTGTATTCCCCGCCCATGATCGGCGCGGTCGTCCTCGGCACCATCGTTCTGGCGGCCCTGGCGGGCCTTCTTCCCGCCCTCATCGCCTACCGCACGCCGGTGGCGAACAATCTCAAGCCCATCGGGTAGCCCGGGCGTCCCGCCCGTGCCACAGGTTGCCGACGGCTTTGCGTCGGCAACCCGTGCGAAGCCGCAGGATCATTCGGCCCCTCAAACACCATGCGCCTCTTCTGGACCATCATCGCCCTCCTCGCCCTCTCCACCGCGGCGTGGTGGTTCCTGCGCACGCCCGAGGGGCTCCCGCCGCCCCCCCGCGCGCCGGAACCCGGCGCGCCGACTCCCCCGGATCCCAGGCCGGTGCCGCCCGAAGCGCCGGAACCCACCCCGGCGCACGTCGCGATCGTTGCGCCGAAGCTTGCGGACCGGCGGACGCCCGCGACCGCGCCGGCGGCGGCCCCGGCCGCCCAACCGGTCACGCCCGAAAAGCCGGCGGTGGCCGATGAGCCCGCGCCCGCGCCCGAGCCGGGCGCGACCCCCGCCCGGGCGGCCACGCCCAGGCCGCCCGATGCGCCACCTCCGACGGTCGCTCCGGACGCGGCGTCGGAGCTGGACAGGCTCCTCGGCGTGACGCCGGAACCCCTCCCGGAGCCCCCGCCGCACGCGCAGGCGCCCAAGCCTCCCGCCTCGCCGGCCCCCGCGTCGGGCGCGCCGGTGAAACTCTCCAGGCAGGACGACGGCTCGACGCTCGTTGACGACAAGTACGTCATCAAGGGGACGGGAACGAAGGCCGACCCGTACCGCGTGACGTGGGAGATGCTCGTCTCGGCCCAGGACACCTACCAGCCGCGCCTGGGGCGGAAGGTCATTCCCGAGCGGCTGAAGATGATCGACGGCAAGTGGGTGCGGATCAGCGGGTACATCGCCTTCCCGATCATGTCGGCGAGCCCGGACGAGATGCTCATGATGCTCAACCAGTGGGACGGGTGCTGCATCGGGGTGCCGCCGACGCCCTACGACGCGATCGAGGTGAAGCTCAAGGCCGCGGCCAAGGGGGACGTGCGCATGCGCACGACGGGAACGCTCACGGGGCTGTTCAAGGTGGACCCGTACCTGGTGAAGGACTGGCTGGTGAGCCTGTTCATCATGGACAACGGGGAGCTCACCGACGCCGCGGGGGAGGCCCCGCAGGGAGAGCATGGGAAGTAGTGCCGGCCGCTGGGTGCAGAGCGCAGAGAGGGTCTCCGACACACCGTGTACATCTTCCTCATCATCGCCCTGCTGATTCTCACGGCCTTCTTCGTGCTGGCCGAGTTCGCGTTCTATTCCGCGCGCCGGGCCCGGCTGCAGGCCGCCGCCGACCGGGGGGAACGAACGGCCATCATCGCGATCGCCCTGGTCGAGAATCCCAACCGGTACCTCTCGACGACGCAGATCGGCATCACCCTCGCCACCATCGCGCTGGGCATGTACGGCGAGGCCTCGCTCACGGCGGACCTGGTCGAGTGGCTCGCCTCGCTCGACGTGCCCGCCAGGTACGCCCACCCGGCCGCGACGGCGACGACCATCATCGCGCTCACGGGCGTCTCGCTGGTGGCCGCGGAGATGGTCCCCAAGCGGCTGGCGCAGATGTACCCCGAGGGGCTGGCCCGGCTGCTGGCCCGCCCGATCGACTGGCTCTCGCGGCTGTCGGCGCCGATCGTGGCGGTGCTCTCGTTCTGCACGAACATGCTGCTCAGGTTCGTGCCCGAGCCCAAGCGCCACGAGCAGGCGGCCCAGGACGAGGTCAACGCCATCCTCGCCTCCGGGGCCGAGCAGGGGATCATCCACCACGCCGAGCAGCAGCTCGTGGAGCGGGTGTTCGAGCTCGGCGACCGGCGCGTCAAGTCGCTCATGGTGCCGCGCAACGACATCGACTCCCTCGACGTGGGCGACGCCCCCGGGCGCATCCGCGTGGCCGTCGCCACGAGCACGCACTCGCACTTCCCGGTCTGCGATGGGGACCTGGACCACCTCATCGGCGTCGTGCACGTGAAGGACCTGGTCAAGCACAGCCTGATGCTCGGCGGGGGCGGCGGAACCGCCGACGACGCCCTCGACCTGCGCGCCCTGGCCCGGAAGCCCCACTTCGTGCCCGAGTCGGCCACCGCCCTGCGCGTGCTCGAGCAGTTCAAGCAGCGCAACACCCACATCGCCTTCGTCCTCGACGAGTACGGCGTGCTCGTCGGCCTGGTCACCCTCAACGACCTCGTGGAGGAGATGCTCGGCGAGCTCCCGCTCATCGGCGCGGCCGTGCCCATGGACGCCCAGGAGCCGCTCATCGTCAAGCGCACCGAGAACTCCTACCTGCTCGACGCGATGCTCCCGGTGGACGATCTCAAGGAGCTCATGGGCGTGCAGGCCCTCCCGCGCCAGTCCGAGGCGGACTTCGACACCCTCGGCGGCTTCGTGATCGCCAACCTCGGGCGCGTCCCCTCGATCGGCGACCGCCTCGCCTTCGGCCGCTTCACCTTCGAGGTGGTGGACATGGACCGCACGCGCGTGGACCGCGTGATGCTCGACATCGAGCCGCCGCCGGCGGCCAACCCGGACTCGGCCTTCTGATTCGTGGGCTCAGCGGTTCCGCAGCGCCCCCGCCGCCCGGCTGGCGATTTCTCCCACCGCCGCGCCGTCGGGGCCGCAGACGGTCAGGTGGCCGAGCTTCCGCCCCGGGCGCGGCGACTTGCCGTACATGTGCACGTGCACGCCCGGCATCGCCAGCAGCGCGTCGAGATCGGGCCGGCCGCCGATGATGTTGAGCATGATCGAGTGGCCCCGCGCCGAGGTGGACCCCAGCGGCATCCCGCACACGGCCCGCACATGGTTCTCAAACTGCGAGCACTCGGCCCCCTCGATGGTCCAGTGCCCGCTGTTGTGGACGCGCGGGGCCATCTCGTTGGCGAGGAACCTGCCGCCCCCCAGATCGAAGAACTCGATCGCGAGCACGCCCACGTAGCCGAGCCGCTCCATCACCCTCCCCATCGCGCCCTCCAGCGTTCCCCGCGCGCCCGGCTCGACCCTCGGCGCCGGGGCGAGGCTCCGGGCCAGGATCCCCCCCACGTGCACGTTCTCCGTCGGCGGATAGAAGGCCATCTCCCCGTCGCGCCCGCGCACCCCGACCACCGAGACCTCGCGCTCGAAGCGCACGAACTCCTCGACCACGAGATTCGCTCCGCCCTTCCCGGCGCCCACCGCCGCCCAGGCCCGTTCCACATCGCCCTCGCTCCGAACCACCGCCTGACCCTTGCCGTCGTAGCCGTCGCGGACGGTCTTGACCACGCACGGAGCGCCGACGTCCTTCACGGCCGACGCCAGCTCCGTGAGCGTTCCGGCCGCGCGATGGCGAGCCGTGGCGATGCCCACCTCCGCGAAGCACCCCTTCTCCCTCAGCCGGTCCTGCGCCGTCGCCAGCGCACCCTCGGGCGGAAAGACCTCCACATGCTCCGTCAGCCATCGCGCCGCGCCGGCGGGGACGTTCTCGAACTCGTAGGTGACGACGTCGACGCCGCGCACGAACTCGGCCAGGGCTTGCTCGTCGTCGTATCTCCCGACGACAAGCCCCCCCACTTCCCCCGCGGGGCACGCCGCGTCCGGGTCGAGAAACCGGAAGCGAATCCCCAGCGGATACCCGGCCAGCGCGAGCATGCGCCCGAGTTGCCCGCCGCCGAGGACGCCGACGATCATGCCCGCCCCCGCTTGGTCCCACCCGCGCGGCGCGCCCGCCCGGGCAACTTGCTCGGGTCCCGATCCTCCATCACCCTCGCCGTCTGCAGCTTCCTGAACCTCTTCACCGCCGCGCGGATCTTCGGGTGCTTGGCCCCGAGCATCGCGCCCGCGAGCAGCGCGGCGTTGACCGCCCCGGCCCTGCCGATCGCCAGCGTTCCGACGGGAATCCCCGCGGGCATCTGCGCGATCGAGAGGAGCGAGTCCAGACCCTTCAAGGCCCGGCTCTCCACGGGCACGCCGAGCACGGGCAGCGCGGTCTTGGCCGCGCACATCCCCGGCAGGTGGGCCGCGCCGCCCGCGCCGGCGATGATGACCTCGATGGCGCGCCCCTCGGCCTCTTCCGCGTAGCGATAGAGAAGGTCGGGCGTGCGATGGGCGGAGACGACGCGGACCTCGTGCGGAACGCCCAGGGCGCGCAGCACGTCGGCGGCGTGCCGCATCGTCTCCCAGTCGCTGCGCGAGCCCATGATGACGCCGACGAGTGGTTTCATGCGCCACGAAGATAGGTCGCCCTCGCCTCCCCCTCCCGAAGAGTTACCGGTCCCTGGCCCCGACCCAGACCGCACAACCCCGCCCGCCCGCACGCTCCCACCATCCCATCCACCTTCTCGCCCGGGTCGCCCTGAACGGCCCGGCCACCCCGCCCGATACCCCATCGGGCCCCGCCCGGTTCTTTGGTGCGCCCGGAGGTTGTCACGTGGATACGTCCCAGAGCCATATCAGCGCCCCGCCGCCGGTCCTCAAACGGGGCCAATCCCTGTTCGCCGGACCGGGGGTCATCGCCGCGACGCTCGTCCTCGTCGCGCTCGCGGGCGCGGGATGGTGGACGCTGCACACCTCGCGACAGGCCCAGCACGCCGCACGCGAGGAGACCATGCGCGCTTCGGCGCAGTTCCTCGGCGCGGCCGCCGAACGCATGATCGAGTCGGGAGAGCTCTCGCCGCTGCGCACGCTCGTCGCCGGCGCGACCGCCTCGCACCATTTCCACTCCATCCGCATCGCCGCGTCCGACGCCGCCGGCACCGTCATCGCCGAATCCAGCCCCCTCGAGGGCTTTACATTCCCGGCCCTGCCCGAGAAATGGACCCCCAGCGCCTCGCGCCCGCTCGCCACGACGATCGAGGCTACCCGCGACGGGCGGGCCCGGATCACGGTTCCGCTGGACATCGCCTCGCGCGGCCCCGCGGTGCTGGAGATCGAAGACGCCCCCATGGCCCCCGCATGGACGGACTGGCGCAGCCAGATCGGCCTCGGCGGGATCGCCGCGGGCGCGCTGCTGGCGATGTTCGGCTTCGGGCGGGCCTTGCACCGGCGCTATCGCGCCCTCTCGGCCATTCGTGAATCGCTGGCGGCGATGCAGGCGGGGGACAACGACCCGGCGGTGCTGGCCGTGGCCCCGACGTTCGGCCCGGAGGCCGACGCGTGGAACCGGATGCTCTTCGAGCGGGCCGACATGCTCGCCAGGGCCGCCAGGGCCGGGGCGGAGCAGCGCCTCGGCGACCGCCGGGCCGGGCGCGACGGCGACCTGCTGAGCCTGTGCGACGCGATGTGGCAGGGCCTGGTGATGGTGGACGACCGGATGCGGGTGAAGTTCGTCAACGGGGCGGGCGCGGTCTTCCTTCGCGCCAAGCGCGAGGACATGGCGGGCAAGGACGCCTCGGGGTTCATCACCGACGCGAAGGTGCTCGCCGCCCTCAGGGGCCTGACCTCCGGCACCTCCTGCGGGCGGAGCATCGTCGAGGTGGACGCGGACAAGTCCCCGGCCCGGCCCGGTGCCAGGCCCGAGGGGACCGGGAGCGTCTTCCGCTACTCCATGCGCCCGGTGCGCAAGGAGGACAACGCCTCGGCCCTGATCGTCATCGAGGACATCACCCAGCAGCGCGTGGCCGAGGAGGCCCGCCACTCGTTCGTCGCCAGCGCCACGCACGAGCTGCGGACGCCGCTGACCAACATGCGGCTCTACATCGACTCGCTGCTGGAGGAGCCCGACCAGGACGTGCTCAAGCGCACCGAGGCCGTCAACGTCCTCTCGCAGGAGGTCCGGCGGCTCGAGCGGCTCGTGGGCGACATGCTCTCGGTGGCCCAGATCGAGTCGGGCTCGGTCCGCCTGAACACCGGCGACGTCCGCCTCGAACCCATCTTCGAGGAGATGAAGTCGGACTTCGGCGAGCAGGCCCGCCAGAAGGAGATCAAGCTCCGCTTCGACCTGCCCCCCAAGTGGCCGCGCCTGGTGGGCGATCGCGACAAGATCGTCATGGCCCTGCACAACCTCGTGGGCAACGCCATCAAGTACACCCCGCCCGGGGGCGAGGTCGTCGTCCGCGCCAACTGGGCCGGCGACGACAAGCCCTTCTCCTGCGAGATCATCGATTCCGGCATCGGCATCAAGGACGAGGAGCAGACGCTGGTGTTCGAGAAGTTCTACCGGGCCAAGGACCGGCGTCTTGCCGGGATCACCGGCACGGGCCTGGGCCTGGCCATCGCCCGCGAGGTCGTCCGCCTGCACGGGGGCGATATCGCGCTCAAGTCGGTGATCGACAAGGGATCGACGTTCACCATGACCCTGCCGGCGAAGGCGGCGTGAAAGCCCAGTGCCCAGTGCCCAGTAGCCAGTGCCCAGTGCCCAGTGCCAAGTGCCCAGTGTGAAGCATGGAAATCAGTGAACAACGACAAGGCGCGGTGACGGTGTTGAAGCCCCAGGGGCCGCTCGCGGCCGCGGATGCCGAGCAGTTCCAGGGGCGGCTCAACGAAACCCTCACCGCCTCGCTGGGGCGCTTCGTGGTGGACGCCTCGGAGATTCCCTTTGTTGACAGCCGCGGCCTGGAGGTGCTCCTCGACGCCACCGAACGCCTCGCCGACTCGGGCCAGGCCCTCCGCCTGTGCGGGGCCAACGAGACCGTCCGCGAGGTCCTCGACCTGACCGACCTGTCCGCACTCTTTGAGCACTACCAAGACGTGAACACCGCTGTCCGTTCCTTTCTGTGACCCCAGAGCCTGTTCCAACCCCGGATCCCAAGAGCGGCCAGACGCCCGTGAGTGCTGCTGCGCCCGTATCTCACGGGCCTCCCGCCGGGCACCCGGCCCCGGGCGCCGGCCACCCGGCTGTTCCCTCCTTCTCCCCCAAGCGATTGCGCGTGGGCGAGGCCCTGCTGGCCCGGGGCGCGATCACCAAGGACCAGCTGGACGTCGCGCTCAAGCAGCAGCGCACCCCCGGCGCGGCGGCGGGGCGCATGCTCGGCGAGCTGCTCATCGAGCAGGGCGTGATCTCCGCCTCCACGCTCGTCCACGCCCTGGCCCAGACCCTCGGCGTGCCCGGGTGCATCCTCCGCCACGGCCTGGTGGACCCCGCGCTGGTGAAGCTCGTGGGCGTGGAGGAATCGCAGCGGCTCAAGGTCATCCCGATGTTCAAGGTGCGCGACACCCTGACGGTCGCGATGGCCGAGCCGCAGTCGCTCCCCGTGATCGACCGCCTCCGGCAGATCACGTCGCTCAAGATCCGCCCCGTGCTGGCCACCGAGGCCAACATCCTCGAGTTCGTCAAGAAGTACTCGGGCGAGAACGTGGACATCGACGCGTTCCTGACACAACTCGCCGAGCAGGACGTCGAGGTCATCGAGCGCGAGGCCCAGGACGAGGGACCGGCCGCGGACATCGACAAGATGATCGCCGGCTCGCCGATCATCAACCTCGTGAACGTCGCGCTGCTCACGGCCGTCAAGGACCGGGCCAGCGACATCCACATCGAGCCCGACAAGAAGGGCACCCGCGTCCGCTACCGCAAGGACGGCGTGCTCCGCGACCTCATGCGGCCCCCGCCCGGCATGCACGCGGCCATCGTCAGCCGCATCAAGGTCATCGGGAAAATGGACATCGCCGAGAAGCGGCTTCCGCAGGGCGGGCGCGTCCGCATCGTCGCCGACGGGTCCGAGGTCGATCTGCGCGTCTCCTCCATGCCCACGCTGCTGGGGGAGAAGATCGTCGTCCGCATCCTCGACAAGCGCAACCTGCGCGTCCGCATGGAGGACCTGGGCTTCCGCATCGAGGCCCTGCAGACCTTCAAGCGCATCCTCGAGGCCGAGCACGGCCTCGCCCTCGTCACCGGCCCGACCGGCTCGGGCAAGACCACCACGCTCTACTCCGCCCTCGATCTGCTCCGCTCCTCCGAGGTCAACCTCCTCACCGTCGAGGACCCCGTCGAGTACCAGCTCGACCTGGTCAACCAGATCCAGGTCAACGAGCACATCGGCCTCTCCTTCGCCCGCGCCCTGCGCGAGATCCTGCGCCAGGACCCGGACATCATCATGGTCGGCGAGATCCGCGACCAGGAGACCGCCCGCGTCGCCGTCCAGGCCGCCCTCACCGGCCACCTCGTGCTCGCCACGCTCCACACCAACGACGCCCCCGGCGCCGTGGCCCGCCTGGTGGACATGGGCATCGAGCCCTACCTGCTCTCCTCGGCCCTCAACGGCGCCGTGGCCCAGCGTCTGGCCCGCAACATCTGCCCCTCCTGCGCCACCAAGTACTACCCGCCCGAGCAGGTCCTCATCGACGCGGGCCTGGAGGACCACGCGGGCCGGCCCTTCCGCAAGGGCGGCGGGTGCCGCCAGTGCCACGACTCGGGCTTCCGCGGCCGGTGCGGCGTCTACGAGGTGATGGAGGTCACGCCCGAACTGCGGCGCATGATCCACCACGGCGCGCCCACGCACGAGCTGCGCGCCAAGCTCCAGAACGCCGGGTTCCTGTCGCTGCGCCAGGAGGGCGTCATCCTCGCCATCGAGGGCAAGACCTCGCTCGAGGAGGTCCTGCGCGTGACCCAGGACGACTCCGAGGAGGCCGTTGACCACTCGCCCGTGGGCCGGGCCGAGCAGGCCGCCCGCAAGGAGGCCGCATGAAGTTCGCCTACACCGCCTACGACCGGGCCGGCAAGGCCGTCTCCGACTCCATCGACGCCCCCACGCGCGCCGAGGCCTCCGACACGCTCCGCAAGCAGGGGCTGTTCGTCAACGAGCTCGTCGAGGACACCCACGCCGTCGGCCGCGACTCGCGCATCGGCCGCATGGGCGGCGGGGGCGGCGGGGGACGCACCAAGCGGCTCAGGTCCATGGCCGCGTTCGTCCGGCAACTCTCGATCCTCGTCTCCACCGGCACGCCCATCGTGGAGGCCATCACGTCGCTGGAGAAGCAGGTCCCCGAGGGCCACTTCCACGCCGCGCTGGGCGACATCCGCTCGCGCATCGAGCAGGGCAACGGCCTCTCCGTCGCGCTCCAGCACCACCCGGCGTACTTCGACGCGGTGGCCCGCTCGCTCGTCGCCGCGGGCGAGTCGGGGGGCATGCTCGACGCGATGCTCAAGCGCCTCTCGGCCCTGGCCCGCCAGCAGGTGCGGGTCCGCTCGATGATCGCCGGCGCGATGGTCTACCCCTGCCTGCTCATCACCGTCGCCCTGGGCGTGCTGGGCGTCATGCTCTTCTTCGTCCTGCCTCGCTTCGAGGACCTGTTCCACACCCTCGGCTCGGGCCTCCCGCCGACCACGAAGATGCTCATCGACCTCTCCGACTTCCTCCGCGCCTGGTGGTGGGCGGTCGTTCCCGGGATCGTCGTCTCGATCGTCGGCCTCAGGCTCTACCTCGCCGGCCAATCCGGCCAGAACGCCCTCGCCCGCTTCCTCGTCCGCGCCCCGCACCTGGGCAGGGTCTTCCGCTCCTTCGCCACCGCCCGCATCGCCCGCGTCCTGGGCGTGCTGGTGGACGGCAAGGTGCCCCTGCTCGAGGCCCTCACCCTCGCCCGCGAATCGGCCGGCAACCCCCTCTACGAGGAGCTCCTCCGCAAGGCCGAGGAGCGCGTCACACGCGGCGAGTCGGTCTCCTCCGCCCTCGAGGGCTCCCCGCTCATCGACCCGAGCGTCGTCGAGGCCATCCGCTCCGGCGAACGCTCCGGCCAGATCGGGCCCGTCCTCCTCTCCCTCGCCGAGTTCATGGACGAGGACAACGAGATCGTCCTCAAGTCCCTCTCCTCGATCGTCGAGCCGCTGATCCTCATCGTGCTCGGCGTGCTCATCGGCTTCGTCGCCGTGAGCATGTTCCTCCCCCTCTTCGACCTTGCCGGAGCCACCGGCGCACACGGAGGCGGCGGCTGATGCTCCTCTCTCCCACCATCCACTCCCCCATCGGCATCGACGCGGGCTCGCGCCGGGTCAACGCCGTGCAGCTCGCCCGCGCCCCGCGCGCCCGGGCCTGGCGCCTGCACGCCGGCGCGTCCATCCCGCGCCACAACGCGACCCAGGACCTGACCCCCGGCGAGTTCCTCCGCATCCTCGACGCCCTGCGCCGGCAGGGCTTCGAGGGCGATCGGGCCGTCGCGGCCGTCTCCCCCACGCGGACCTTCTCGGGCGTGCTGGAACTCCCCGCCCGCGCCGGCGCGCTGCCGCTCGACGCCATCGCCCGCCAGGAGCTCGCCCGCACCTGCAAGCGCGACGCGAGCGCCATCGAGTGCGCCTGGTGGGAGCTCCCCCCGCCCGCGGGCGGGAGCGGGGGAGGGGTGGGGGCGCAACGCACCGGCCAATCCGCGCTCGCCATCGGGTGCGCCCACGCCGACGCCGTCGCTCTGCTGGACGCTCTGGAGGGCCCCCAGGGCGGTTCGGCCCTCCGGAGCCGCGCCGCCCTCGACGTGATCGCCCTCGACACCGCCCCCACCGCCCTCGCCCGCGCCTGCGCGTCGCTGCTGGCCCCGCCCCCGGGCCTGACGGCCATGCTCTCGATCTGCCACGAGGCCTCGCAGATCCTCATCCTGCGCGCCGGCCTGGTCGTGTACGAGCGGACGCTCCCCGAGGCGGGCCTCCGCCTGCTGCTCTCGGGGATCGCCAACCAGCTCGGCACGGCCGCGGTCGCGGACGACGATTCGACCCCCGGCTCGGACATCGCCGAGCACATCCTGACGACCCTCGGCGTCAACCCGCCGCCCCTCGACGCCGACGTCGAAAACGGGATCGCCTCCGCCGCCCCGGACGTGTGCGCCCTCGCGGGCGCGCACGCCGACGCGCTCGCGTCCGAGCTCACCGCCTCCATGACCTACGCGGTCCGGCGCTTCGACTCGGGCGTGGCCACGGTGCTCCTGGCCGGCTCCGGAGCGGCCATCCCGGGCCTGGCCCGGCGCATCGGCGAGCGCGCGGGCCTGCCCACGGTGGTCGCGCGCCCGGCGGACCTGTTCCCGTTGGCGCCGGGCCTCAACCCCGCCACCCTCGGCCCCGGCCTCACCCTCGCGGCCGGCCTGGCCCTCCACGGCTCGACGCGCGGCACCCTCGCGGGAGACGCCGCATGACCACCCCGAACCTCATCCCCCGCGACCGACGGCGCGCCTCCGAGGGTCGCCGGCGCGCCCGCTCCTGGCTGCGATTCCTGCGCGTGTACGGCGTCCTGCTGGCCGTGGCGGCCTGCCTGGTCATGCTCCCCGCCCACGCCGACAGCGGCACGCTGAGCACGGCGCTCACCCGCCTCGACCGGCGGATCGAGACCAACACCGCCGCGCTGGCCACCCTCAAGAAGACCGTCGCCGATCTCAACCGCTCCCTCGCCGTGGCCCAGGCCGTGAGCGACCACCCGGACTGGTCGCTCGTGCTCGAGGCCGTGGCCCGCGTGCGCGGGACCGACGCCACGCTCGAGTCCTTCGAGCTGGCCACCTCCCGCGTGGAGGACCAGCCCGCCAAGGCCGGCGACAAGTCCAGGCCCGCCAGGCGCGACGTGCACACCATCCGCCTCGCCGGCTACGCCGTCTCCGCCTCCGCCCCCTTCGAGTTCGCCAAGCGGCTCGGCGCCCTCGGCTTTGCCGACAGGGTGGACGTCAAGGACACCCGGGCGGCCGCGCTCGGCGCTTCGGGGCCGCTGGCGACCACCCATTTCCAGATCGAACTGACCATCACCTCCGGGCCCATCGCCTCCTCGGAAGGAGCCGCCAAGTGAACCTCCCTTCCACGCCCACCCTGCGCATCGACGCGCCGTTCACCCTCATCGCCCTCGCCGCCACCCTCGCCGCCGGCGCCCTCGCCGCCGCGCCCTATCTGCTCGACCGCGGGCCCACGCCCGTCGAGCAGCAGGAGCTGGTGGTGGAGCGTCGCGCCATCGTCGCCGACAGCGAGAAGGACCTCGCGAAGTATCGGGCCCTGGTCGAGAGCCTCGAGGCCCGCCAGACAAACGCCTTCCGCCTCCGGCCGCCGTCGGCCCTCAACGACCGCATCGTGGAACTCAACGCCCTGGCCAGGGAGTGTTCCGCGGCCGTCTCCCAGATCGCCCCCCAGCCTCCCGGCGCGCCCCAGACCGTCGCCGGCGGCGGCAAGGTTGTGATCGTCCCCATCAAACTCTCCGGCGCGGCCACCTACCAGAACGCCACGCGGTTCCTGCGCCTGCTCCGGGCCCGCTTCCCAGACACCGCCGTGACCGACATGCGCATCGCGGCGGCCCCCGCCGACGCCGCGCCCACCGCCGCATACGCGCTCGACCTTGCCTGGTATGCCGATCCGGCAAGCCCTGTCGTCTCTGCCGCCCCCGCCACGAGGACCCCTTGAGATTTTGCTGGCAGTTTGACACGCCAGTTGACCTATTCGGGGCGTGAACAAGAAATCCAAGAACATCGCCGCCGTCGCCGTCCTCGCCCTGGCCGGGGGAGCCCTCTTCGTGGATCGCTTCGTGCTCGGCTACGGCCCCGCCAGCGCGGCCGCGGCCGTTGAGACGACGGCCGATCTGCTCAACACGCCCCCGAAGCCCGCCACGTCGGCCATCGCCGTGGCCTCCGGCGGCCCGTCGGTGACGCAGCGGGTGGCCTCGCTGGGCGTGCACCTCGCCTCGTTCCCGGGCCCAACCGACGCCGAGGCCTCGGACGCGTTCATTGTTCCGGCCGTGTGGCGCCCCGCGCCCGAACCCGCCCCCGTCGAAAGCGTCCCCTCCCACGATGGGCACGCGCCCGACGCGCAGGCCGAGACGCTCACGCTCTCCGCCGTCGTGTGCGGCGACTCGCCCAGAACCTCCGCCGCCACGATCAACGGCGTGGTCGTCCAGGTGGGCGAGTCGTACCGGGGCTACACGCTCCTGAGCGTGCATCGCTCCGCGGTCCCCTCGGCCCTGCTTCGGGGGCCGGGCGGCGAGGTCACGCTCTACACCAAGATCCAGGACGCCGTCCGGGCCGCGCAGGACCGCGACGGGAAACCCATGATCCGCCCCCACCGACTCGACTGACCCGCGTCCGATATCCCCGCATTCGCGGATTCTGCGGCAAAAGGCGCCCACCGATCCTCAACCCCCGCCCCGGCTTGGGCGATGAACCCTGCGCACGAACCGTCGTGCCCAGTTCCCGCCAGGAAGACTCGACACCAGGAGTGTGCCCATGATCACCGCCCGCCGCACCCATTCGGCCTTCAGCCTCATCGAACTCGTCATCGTCGTCGTGATCATCGGCATCATCGCCGCGATCGCGATCCCGCGCATGAGCCGCGGCGCCCAGGGCGCCAACGACTCGAGCCTCCAGGGCAACCTCGCGGTCCTCCGCAAGGCCATCGACCTCTACGCCGCCGAGCACGGCGGAAACTTCCCCACCGCCGCCGACATCGTGACCCAGCTCACCCAGTACACCGACACCGGCACCGGCGCCGGCGTCGCCAAGGACTCCACCCACATCTACGGCCCCTACATCGCCCGCTCCATCCCCGCCTGCCCCGTCGGCACCTACAAGGGCCAGAACACCATCGTCACCACCGCCCCCGGCGCCGCCCCCGGCGGCTGGTCCTACACCGCCTCCACGGGCACCATCATGGCCAACTGCAAGGACACCGACGTGGACGCCGCGGGCGTGAAGTACAACACCTACTAAGCCCCACCGATCCCGCGTCGCCCCTCGCATCCCCACCGTTGCCGGAGATGCGCCATGAACACCCCCCCCGAATCCAACCGCCCGAGCGCAGCGCCCCAGGCGCCGCGCCGGGCGGTGTGCGCTTTCAGCCTGGTCGAACTGGCGGTGGTCGTCGCCCTCATCGGCATCATCGCGGGCATGGCCTATCCGCGGTACCAGTCCTCGCTCTCTCGCTATCGCGTCGATCTCTCGGCCCGCCGGCTGGCGACGGACCTGGCCCTGGCCCAGACCGCGGCCCGGTCCACGGGGGCGTTCCAGGGCGTCACGATCGACCCCGGCAACGATCGCTACGGGCTCTCGGACCAGCCGTCGCTGAGCTCCGCCGGCGGTCGGTACTCGGTCTCCCTCGGCGACAGCCCGTTCTTCACCACCCTCCGATCGGCCCGCAACGAGAACGGCGACGACGTGACGCTCCTGAGGTTCGACGGGTACGGCCGCCCCGACCAGTCGCTCAGCGCGCACCTCCGGTGCGGAGACCACATTCGGATCGTGACCGTCGATGGGGCCTCAGGAGCGATCAATGTCACGACGCCCTGAGAGCCCGCGCGGACTGGCCCTCCGCCCGTGGCGCGCCTCCCCCGCGTGTGGGCGGCATCGGCCGGACCGGCCCGGCTTCACGCTCGTCGAGCTCGCGCTGGCCATGGCCGTCGGCGCGATCCTGCTCGTCGCCCTCGGCGGCGCGCTGATGCTCACCACCAGCGCCTCGGACTCGGGGGACGACTCGACCGCCCGCGTGCTCGAGGCATCGGGCGCGGCCGCCACGCTGGGAGCCGAGCTTGCCACCGCCACCGCCATCCCCATCGCCTCGCCCACGGACCTGGGGTTCATCGTTCCCGACCGCAACGGCGACGGATCGGTGGAGAAGATCGCGTACACGTGGTCGGGCAAGCCGGGAACGCCGCTGTATCGCTCGTACAACGCCTCGACGCCGGCGCCGGTCATCCCGGCCATCGGATCGCTGGACCTGGACGTCGTCTCGCGGCCGCCGGCGGTGCCGGTGGAGAGCGCCGAGCGGGTGCTCGCCTCGTGCGAGTCACCCACGGGCGCCACGTACCAGTCCGACGACGTGGATAGCAATCTGTGGGACGCCCAGTACGTGCGGCCCGTCCTGCCGTCGGGAGCGACGGCGTGGAAGATCACGCGCGTCCGGGTGTTCCTGAGGCAGGCCTCGGGGAGCAACTCCAACGTGTGGCGGCTGAGCATCCGGCAGGCCGACTCGGCCCTCAAGCCCACGGGCGCCGCCCTCGCGTCGGTGAGCGCGACGTCCGGCTCCGTGTCATCCTCCGCGAGCTGGGTCGAGTACGCCATCGGCCCCGTGGCAGGGCTCGCCCCCGGCCAGGGGGTGTGCATCGTGCTCGATGGGTCGCCCGGGGGCAAGGTCACCGTGGCCCGCGCCGAGAACGGGGGCAGCCTTCCTTTCAACACGCACTTCGTGAGCAGCGCCAACGCGGGGGCCTCGTGGTCCACGCCCACGGACACCAAGGACCTGCGCTTTGTTCTCACCGGCACCTACACCACGATGGTGGAACCATGAACCGCCGCCCCCCCCCCAACCACCGCCCCGGCTTCACCCTCATCGAGGCCGCGATCTCGTGCGTCCTCGTATCGCTGGTGTTCGTCGCGGGGATGACGGCGGCGGGCGCGGCGGCGCGGGACAGGCGGGTGCAGACGGACATGCGCACGGGCTCGCAACTGGCGGGGTTGCTGCTCGACGAGATCGCCCAGCAGCGGTACGCGGACCCGGCCCCCGACACGATCGCCCCGGCCGCGGGGGCCTCCACGGCCGATCGCTCCAACTGGACGCACATGGACGACTACAACGGCCTGTCGGAATCCCCGCGCGACCGGGCGGGGCGCCCGATCCCGGGCTCGACGGGCTGGAGGTGGAGCGCGTCGGTGGCGTACACGACGTTCCCGGCGTTCGCCGCAAGCGGGAGCACCCCGCCCAGCGGCGGGGTCGTCGGAGGTCTGCTCGGCGCGATCACGGGAACCGCGACGGCGGTCGTGGGCGGCGTGACCGGCCCGACCGACACGGGCCTCAAGAAAATCGTCGTCACGGTGACGAGCCCGCAGGGCGTCGCCACGACGCTGACGACGTTCCGATCGTCCGCCGGCACGGTCGACCGGGTGTCCACCGGAACCGGCTTCATGTCGGGAGCGTCCCTCACCATCACCGTGGGCACGGACAACAAGGCCGTTCGGGTCGCGGCTCCGCTGCTCAACACGCCGGCCAACCCATGAGCCCCACCCCCAAACGACAACTCCGGCCCTCCCGACGCGCGACACGACGCGGGTCGATCTATGTGCTCGTGCTGCTGGTGTCCATGATCGTCATGGTGGCCGGGCTGGGGGCGATCATGCTCTCGCGGGCCAATATTCGATCGACGGTGGCGACCCGGGATTGGTCGCGGGCGGGGGTGGCGGCCCGCGGCGGAATTGAGTACGCGCTGGCCGTCATGAACACCTCCGGCACATGGCGTTCCGACGCCGGCAACGCCGCGCCGATGGGCCCGATGACCGTCGACGGCGCCGCCGTGAGCGTCGCGCTGGTGGACGAGGCGGACGCCGACCTGGCCAACGACCCGTCGCAGCCGGTCCGGGTGTACGCCGCGGCCCGCGTGGGGTCCGCGAGGAGAACCTACAGCGTGCTGGCCGCGCCGGCATCCACGACCGGGATGGACGTGCTGCGGTGCGCCCTGCACACGGGGGGCACGCTGACGGTGAGCGGGAACGCCCTGGTCTCGGGGGGGCCGCTCTCGTCGAACTCGAACATCTCAAACTCCGCGACGCCGACATCCGACGTCGAAACCAACACGCTTTCGAGCAGCGGGTTCATCAACGGGTGGGTCCGGACGGGGATGGCGGCCAAGAAGATGCCCGGGGACACGGCGTGGACGGCGCTGGCGGCCGTCGCCACGACGATCCCGTGGGGATCGATCCCGGGGGGAACCATCGACCGGCAGACGCTGACCGCGGGCACCAACGCCATCGGCAACGGTCCGAACGCCTCGGGCGTCTACGCCATCGGCGTTCCGGCGCTCTCCACGCTCACCATCAGGCGCTCGCGCATCCAGGCGACGCTGCTGGTCACGCTCGCGGCGTCGGCGAAACTCGTCGTGCAGGACGAGAACCTGTGGGACCCGCCCTCGGCGGCCTCTCCGACCCTGCTCGTCAAGGGCGGGCTCCTGAGCAGCGCCACGATCGGAGGATCGACGACCAACGCCGCGCTGAGCGAGGCGACCACGGGCACCAACTACAACCCGGCGAACGCGCCCTACAACGGCGTGGTCGATTCCGACACGCTCGACGCGTACCCGTGCGAGCTGCACGGGGTGATCCACTTCCTGGACTCGAACACGGCGGTGACGATCGCGAGCAACCTCAAGATGGTGGGCTCGGTGATCGTCGCGGGGAACGCGACGATCAACACGGCGGCGACGCTGACCGCCAACCCGACGCTGCTCTCGAGCCCGCCGACGGGATACTCCGACGCGAGCACGGTGAAGATGGCGCCGGTCCCGGGGACGTATCGGTGGGAAGTCGCCGACGCGAATCCGTAGCGCCCGCCATGTCCCTCGCCCCTTCCCCCCCCTCCCCGCGAAACGCCCGGGCGATCATCGCCACACGTGCGCCCCCGGTGGACCCGCCTTCCTGGAAACCATGCCGCAGGCCAACGACCTCTCGAAGGACGACGGCGGCCCGACCACAGTGCCCCTCGACGCTCCCCCCCCCGGGGGAGCGCCCCGCGTTTGCGTCAGTCCCGCCCCCAAAGACGGAGCCCCCCACGCTCTGCGCGAAGGCTCTCAAACTCCCGGTCGAATCCCCTCGCGCCCGAAGCGCCTCCGCGACCGACGCCATCGGACTCTCGGCCCAAGCCCGCGAACCGGGCGACCGACCGGCACCTCCGCCACTCCGCCACTCCGCCACTCCGCCACTCCGCCACTCCGCCACTCCGCCACTCCGCCACTCCGCCAGTAAATCCTTGTCCCACAACTGCTTATAACTTTCTCACCCACCCGTCCCCACTTCCCTTGACACCCCGTACAAACACAGTACACTAACCCCCAAGGGGACACGCACACACACGCGCCACCCGGGGGGGTCCACACATGCCAATCCCACACGGCTCCGCCTCCTCCGGCATCACCTCCGGCACCGACGGCAGCCGCGCCTACTTCGCCGATCTCAACGCCAAGATCGACCGCGCCGCCGCCGCGGCCGTCCTCGACCCCATCGACAAACGCACCCGCCACCTCCTCTTCTTCAACCCCGACCCCGAGGTCGAGCAGCGCATCTTCCGCGCCCTCAGCGACCCCTACTCCTCCCTCGCCACCATCGCCATCGAGCAGCACACCTCCGTCGAGGGCCTCTCCGCGTGGATGGCCCGCCCCGACATCGCCCAGCGCATCTTCCACGTCCGCTCCAGCGCGGCCGCCTTCGTCTCCGTCGCTTCCACCATGCGCCTCCAGCACGCCATGCGCGCCCTCTCCGTCATCCTCTGCGAATACACCGACGCCGCCTGCCACGCCGCCGGACTCGCCGAGGGCCGCGGCGCAAGCCCCGGCGAGCACATCCGCCGCGACCGCGAAACCGCCCGCAAGGCCTGCCAACTCCTCATGCGCCTCGCCAACTTCAACCAGTCCCTCCGCTCTCCAACCAACCCCGACATCCGAACCCCCAACCGCCTCAACACCTCCACCCCCGACGTGCCACCGGTTGCCGCAGGCTCTGAGCGGCAACCGGTGCCGGCCACCACCGACGCCCAGGACCAGGCCGCCCTCCTCGCCAACATCAAAGACCTCCTCGCCCACCTCCAGAACCCCACCACCAACATCGCGCCCACCGCGAACCCCGAGCCCGCACAATCGGCCCCATCAGTCCCATCAGTCCCATCAGTCCCATCAGTCCCATCAGCCCCATCGGCCCCATCGGCCCTCTCCCCCGCCCCCGCCCCCCCCCCCGCCGCTCCTCCTCCTACTCCTACTCCTACTCCTACTCCTACTCCTACTCCCGCTCCCGCTCTCAATCCTGATCTTGATCTTGATCTTGATCTTGATCTCGATCCTGATCCCACTCCCCCCAAAGAGCCTCTCGCATCAGCGAGAGAGAATCCCCCCGACCCCCGCGCCGACGAACCCGCCTCCACGCCGGGCCGCCATCCGCCCGACTCGCCATCGTCAACCAAACACCCCGCCGACGCCCCCTCGCGTATGAACCATGCGCGCGAGCCCGTTGGCCCCACGCCAACCCCCGCCCGCCCCCGCGCCCCCTGACCACCCAAAGAAAAACCCCCGACACTCGCCGGGGGCTCCATCCGCCTCGCACATCCGACATCGTCACGCCGCCATCTTCATCGCCGGCGCCGCCGGTGCGCTCGCCGCCTGCTGCGCCGCATGCACCGCCACCATCCGGTCGAACTCGCGAAGGTCGATCTTCACGAACAGCGCGGCCAGCGCCGGGTCGAACTGTGACCCTGCGCACTTGGCGATCTCCGCCAGCACCCGCTCTCGCGCCATGGCCGAGCGGTACGAGCGGTTGGAACTCATCGCGTCGAACGTGTCGGCCAGAGCGATGATGCGCGCAATCGGCGGGATCGCCTCGCCCGCGATCCCGTGCGGATACCCCCGCCCGTCCCACCGCTCGTGGTGGTAGAGCACGCCGGGCAGGATGTCCTCGAGCAGCGGAAGATCCTTGAGGATCTTGTAGCCCATCTCCGGGTGCTTCTTGATGGCGTCGAACTCCTCCTCCGTCAGCTTGCCGCTCTTGCACAGCACCGCCTCGGGCACGCCGATCTTGCCCACGTCGTGCACCAGCCCCGCGATCCGCACCCGCTCCGCCTGCTCCACGCCCATCCCGCTCGCCAGCGCCAGCTGCTGCGAGAGATGCGCCACACGCTGCGAGTGGCCGCAGGTGTACGTGTCCTTGGCGTCGATCGCCGCCGTCAGCGATTCCAGCACGCCCAGCGACAGCGCCCTCTGCCGCGCGTACAGCCCCGCGTTCTCCATGAACGCGCCGACATACCCCGCCGCGGCCTCGAGGAGCTGGATGTCGTACGACGAGACCTGCGGATCCGAACCAAACTTGTCCCCCGCGAGCATGAACCCCGCGGGCTTGCCCGAGCGCATCACCGGCAGCGCGAGCACCTGCCCCGAGCCGGGAATGGGCGCGCCGTTGAGAGAGTCGAGCACGGTGGCCCGCGGCTCGCCGGCCATGCGAGCCAGCTCGGCGGGAAGAACGTCGTCGAAGGTCGCCGCGAGGGCGGTCTGGCCGCTCAGGATCGTCCGCCCGCACAGCCCGTCGGACTCGACCATGTCCGTCGGGGCGAACCACCCCGCGACCCAGCCGAACGAGAGCGTGGCCCGGACCCGCGCGGCGAGGGTGCTCACGAACTGCTCGGGCTGGGCCAGGTCGTTCATCGACCGCCCCAGCGAGTACAGCAGATCGATCGTCTCGAAAGCGTCGGAGAGCTGGCGCGTGAAGGCCGCGGAGGTGTGGTCGGACTCCTCGACGTGGGCGAGGTCCTGGGCCATCCAGAGCATGGCGTCGCGCAGCGACGCGCCGGACTCGGCGGTGTACCGGGCCCGCGGGAGGAGCAATCGGCGGACGGCGTGGGCGTCGAGGGCGGCGTCGGTGCAGGCCCGAACGAAGAAGTCGCTCTCGAGCGCCTCGGGCGAGAGGGCCAGCGCGACGACCGAGCCGGTGCGCGAGCGCCGGCGCTCCTCGCTCAGGCCGATGGTCCACGCGCCGGGGAAAGCCGGGGCCACGCCGCCGCTCTTGACGCGGGCCGCGCCGGCGATGAGCTGGGTGAAGGCGGAGGAGCTCCAGAGCAGGCCGACGGGCCCGGTGTCCTCGGGCTCGGCGAGGATGAGCCCGGCGTTGTCGCAGCACCAGGTGGGCAGGCCGAGGGAGGCGCAGCGGCGGCGGAGCGCGCCGACGGCCTGGCCGGAGTTGTCGCGGATGGCCGAGGGGGGCGGGGCGGGGATCATGCGGCCTCCGGGACGGGATGTCGCGCGGCCAGACCCGCGGGCACGAGCGTCTGCTGGACGAACGCGAGCAGGTCGCGGACGCCGAAGGGCTTGGACATGGTGCGGATGATGTTGGTGCGGGCGAGCATCTCGTCGGTGAGGACGTGGCCGCGTGCGGTGAGGAGGACGGCGGGGATGCGGCTTGTGGCGGGGTCGGCCTTGAGGGCGATGCAGAGCTCGAGGCCGTTCATGTAGGGCATCTGCAGGTCGGTGACGACGGCGACGGGGACGTGCCTGCGGGCGAGCTCGAGGGCCTCCTCGCCGTCGCGGGCCTCGTGGACGATGATGCCGGCGGCGCGCAGCTTCTCTCCGACGACCATGCGGATGGGGGCCTCGTCGTCGGCGATGACGAGGGAGACGGAGCCGGGCACGATCTGGCCGGCGGAAGAGGATGTCCCGGGGGTTGGAATCACGTCGGCCTCCGAGTGCGGGATCGGTTGGGGGATCCGCACATCGGAGCATCGGCGGGATGGCCGGCGCGGTTCAGCCGGGGGGACGGGGAAGGGATGGAGAAAGGGGCCCGGGCGCGCGACAGGCGGCGCAGATCGGGGGATCGGCGGGGGCGAGGGTCCGAGAATGCGGGGACCGGGGAGCTAGCCGACCTCGCGGGTCTGGAAGAGGACGACGGCGAGGGAGAGGAAGATGCCCGACTGGGCGAGGGCGTAGAGGAGGATGAGGCCGACGTGGGGCATGGGGATGGGCGCGGCCTGGCTGACGGCGTCCATGAGCCAGAAGAACTGGATGTTGGGGATGAGGGCCCATGCGGACCAGGCGAGGGCGTTGTATCGGGTGGGCTGGGCGAAGATGTAGTCGCCCGCGGCGGGGGGGGGCGGGGCGGGGGGGGCGGGGGGGGCGGGGGGGGGGGGGGGGGAGCGGTCGGAGATGGAGGGGCCGCTCGTGACGTCGCCCTTGAAGGGGGTGAAGGGGGTGACGTTGAGGCCGTAGCCGCTGGGGTAGGGGCCGTAGTAGACGGGCGCGCCGGGGGGCATCTGGGTGCGGGGCTCGAGGCTGAGGGTGAGGTCGTAGGTGTCCTCGGGCTGGGTGAAGGCCTTCTGGCCTTCGAGGCGGGGGGCGGCCTTGTCGATCTGGGCGATGAAGGTGTTGTCGATGGCGCGGGCGCCGATGAAGTGGTTGCTCATCAGGCCGAGGACGAAGACGCCGGCGCAGATCATGAGGGTCATGACCTGGCCGAGGCGGGCGGAGGTGGCGGTGGCGATGGAGGTGAGGACGAGGACGGCGAAGAGGAGGCTGATCGAGGCCTTGGTGACCTCGGGCTTGAAGTCGTGGGAGATGGGCTGGAGGTCCCAGTGCTTGCCGATGAGGAGGACGGCGAGGAAGGCCGCGCCGAGGAAGGGGCAGAGGAGGAGGGTGGCGGTCTGGGTGAAGGACCAACCGTAGAAGAAGTTGCACCAGGCGCCGATGCCGCAGGCGCCGCAGACGGCGAGGGCGGTGAAGGTGAGGACGGGACCGTCGAGATCATCGGCGGCGGTGGACATGACCTCGTGGCGGACGCCGAGCATGACGAACAGGAGCATGGAGGTGACGGCGATGAGGATGGCGCCGGTGACGCCGAGGTACTTGCCGACGACGACGGTGGGTCGGGCGACGGGCTTGGAGACGACGGTGAGGACGGTCTTGCGGTCGATCTCCTTGGAGATGACGGCGGTGGCGAGGAAGGCGGCCAGGAGGGTGGTGCAGACGAAGACGGTGGCGAGGGCGATGTCGAGGGCGACCTTGTTGTCGGCGGAGACCTCGGCGGAGGAGGAGTAGTCCATGCTGAAGGCGGCTGTCCAGTAGGTGAAGAGGACGGCGAGGCCGCAGATGGCGGTGAGGATGAAGTAGATGGGCTGGCGCACGCTCTCGAGGAAGGTGTTGCGGGCGAGGGTGAGGGCTTGGGAGGGGATGGCGAGGGGGGAGGGGGGAGGGGGCGCGAGA
>CALMPG010000159.1 GCA_937871915.1 uncultured Phycisphaerales bacterium | reverse complement strand
CCCACGGGGCCAACCCCCAACCCCCCGCGCCCCCCGACCCCGCCCACCCGCCCTGACACCCTCCCTCCCCAGCGCTGAATCCACCGTCTCCCTCCGCGCCTCCGCGAGAGACCGCTATCCCTCGCGCCCCAGGCCAACCCGCTACGGCGATCCCGGCCGCGCACTCTCCATCCACTCCAGCGTCCTCTTCGCGTACTCATCCTTCGGATCCCACCCGAGCGCCTCGTCCAGCAGCGCCCGCGCCCCCGACGCATCGCCCTTCTCGATGAGCGCCGCCGCCTGGTTGTCCAGGATCGACACGATCGCCGGCGTCAGCGCCCCCCGATGCGACCCATCGATCGCAACCGCCCGCTTGTACTCCACCAGCGAATCGGCGTGCCGCCCCTTCCTCGCATACGCGATCCCCAGGTTGTAGCACGTCGTCGCCTCCACCGGCTCCGTCCGCGCAGCGCTCTCCAGCCACCGGATCGCCCCGTCCAGCCGCCCGAGCTTCAACTCCGCCACGCCGATGCTGCCCTGCAAACCCCGCGTCAGCGTCGGATCCGCCTCGCTCGCCCGCGTGAACATCCCCAGCGCATCGGCATACCGCCCCAGCCCCATGTACGCCGACCCAAGGTTCGCCATCTCATCCGCGTGCCCCGGACGACGCTTGATCGCCGCCTCCAGATACCGCGCGGCCTCCGCATACCGATGCTCCTCAAGAGCCCTGTACCCCATGTACGAGTCACGCATCAGCAGCATCCGGATGTTCACGTACGGCCGCCCCACCGTCGCCCCGACACCCACCAGCACCAGCACCCCCGCCAGCGCCCCCACCCACCGCGCCCGGCTCCCCTCCCCCGCGATCCCCCCCCCCCCCCAACCCCCCCCCCCACCCGCCCCCGGCCCCCCCCGCCCGGCCGCCCCCGCCCCAACATCCCCCCCCCGATCGCGCCCGCCGCGTGCGCGAAGTTCGCGATCGGCATCACCTTCGTCACCGTCAACACGATGCACAGCACAAACCACGCCGCGAACAGGTTGATCGTCCGCTGCCCCACCACGCCCCGCAGCGCCGTCACCCCGCGCTGCGCCGACCAGACCAGCGCGCAGACCCCATACACCACCCCCGAGAGCCCCACGCCCGTGGACCCGAACGCAAACTCCGCCGCCCCGCCGACCACCGCCAGCACCGCCACGATCCCCAGCGTGCGAACACCCCCGAACGCCATCTCCACCCGCGCCCCAAGCATCCACCACCAGCTCAGGTTGAAGAACAGGTGCAGAACATTCACATGCGGGAAGATCGACGTCAGCAGCGTCCACGGCTCTCGCACCAGCCATCCCGTTCGCGGAACCAGATGGTCGATCCCGTGCCCCGCCCACCACCAGATCGACACCGCGATCGACGCCAGCGCGATCAGCGACGCCACGGGGTATCTCGTCGCATCGCGAAGGGGCGGCTGCATCGGCATGGGGCAAGTCTACAGACTTCCCCGGTCGGCCACGATCCCGCCGCCCCGATCGGCCGCGCCACGGGCGAATACGCTCTCCCCCATGAAGACGCCCACCCACGCCCTCGCCGCGGCGGCCCTGCTCTCCCTCCTCTTCACGCTCAACGCCTGCGCCCGCTCCCGCGCCGACGCCATCCGCGACCACGCCTCGGTTGTCGAGCGGAAGCTCGAGACCGAGCGTGACCGCGTCCTCTCCCGCGACCTCCCGCCCGGCACCCGCGACCTCTCCCTCTCCCACCTGCAGGCCCTGCGCGCCGGCCTCTCCGTGGCCCGCGTCTCGCTCGCCAGCGTGCCCCTGCTCCTCACCGACGACACCCATCGCCAGATCGGCTACAGCGTCCTCGACGAGGCCATCGGCACCATCGACTGGAACATCCCCATCTACCAGCAGTCGGCCCCGAACGCCCGCGCGTTTCCCTCGCTCTTCTCCCCCCAGCTCGGGCTCGATTTCGCGGCCATCCAGTCCGGCTCGCGTCCCGGCCAACCAGGCCCGGGCGCCGGCGTTCGGCCCCCGGGTATCGCCCGGTGACTCCACCCAGGCCGCCAACCCGGCAGGCCGTCGGAGCCGAGGGTCCCGTCCGGATGCGGGGATTCGGCGTGGGCATCGCTTACCATTGACCCGGTCGCGGCCGTCCGGGCCATCCCGGAGCACGAGCGACCCACGCGCATGCCCCCCACTCCCGACCCCAAGCCCGAGGCCCCGGCGGCGCACACCCCCACCAAGCGCCGGTGGACGACGCACACGTTCCGCTGGCGGGTGCGCCTGCTGCTGGCGATCCCGGTCATCGTGGCCCTCGGCGCGCTGGTGCTCATGCGCTCGCCGCTGGTGGGAAAGGTGGTCGCCGGCCGCATCGAGGCGCTCACCGGGTGCACGCTCGAGGGAACCGGCGCGACGGGCGCGTTCATCGACCCGAGCGGGAACCTGCACATCGAGCACTTCGGCCTGCGCCTGCCCGGCGTGCCCGGCGACGCGGGGCTGATGCTCTCGGCCGACGCCGCGGTGGTGGACCTGGACTGGTCGGGCGTGCTCGCGGGCAACGTCGTGCCCACGACCCTGCGGCTGAACAGGCCGGTGTTCCGCGTGAGCACCAGCGTCGAGGACGGCGAGCTGAACATCGGCGCGCTGCGCGCTCGGCCCGGGGCGGGGTCCGCGGCGACGCTGCCGCGCAGCGCACCTCGCGTGGACGTGATCGACGCGACCATCGTCGTGGGCGAGCACGCGAGGGCGACGGGCGAGATGAAGGTGCTGCGCAAGATCCGGGTCTCGGGCTCGTTCATGCCCGCGGAGAAGGACCGGCCCGTGTACGTGGTCCGGGCATCGGAGGTGGGCACGCCCGGCAAGGGGGGCATGCTCCTGGACGGCTCGGTCGAACTGGACACGGGCAAGACCCGGCTGGAACTGGTGAACATCCCGCTCGACGCGTGGGGGCCCGAGTCGATCCCGGTGACCTACCGGGAGCTGTGGCGGCGGATGAACGTGCAGGGGCGCATCGCCAGCGTCTCGCTGCACTCGGACAAGGAAGGCTCGGCGCAGGCGGAGGTGACGCTCGACCGGGTGTCGATGAACGCCCTGATCCCGGCGGAGAACGCCGGCACGCCCGAGTCCATGCACGACCTGGCGCTGCGGGAGGTGTCCGGGCGGATCCGAATGTCGCGAGCGGGCATCCGGGCGGATCTCACGGGCCGGATCGAGGGGCAGGAGGGTGAGTCGGAGGTCGTGCTCAACACCATCGGCACCGACATCGACGCGCCGATGACCTGCGAGATCACCGCGAAGAGGATCTCGCTCACCAAGGACACCCCGGTGCTGCCGTACATGCCCGCGCGGGCCCGCGAGTACTTCCGGCTCTTCTCCGGGCCGACGGGCGAGGTGGACGCGCGGGTGGTGATCTCACGCGGCGCGCCACGCGACGGGGCCGCGGCGCCGATCAACGTCTCCGGAGGCCGGCTCACGCTCCGGCACGGCGCCGCGGCGTTCCACCGGTTTCCGTACCCGTTCGGGGAGATGACCGGGAGTTTCGAGTTCGACGAGAGCAGCATCAAGATCGTTGACCTCCGGGGCACCGGCCCGACCGGGGCCACGCTGCACGCGACGGGCGTCATCTCGCCGCTGACCGACGAGGCGATGGTGGACGTGAGTGTGCACGCGGAACGCGTGCCGGTGGACCGCCACCTGCTCGACGCGATGCCCGCGGATCGCCGCCGGGTGGTCGAGGGGATGTTCTCCCGGCCCGAGTACGACCGCCTGATCGCCGATGGCCTGATCCGCCGGCCCGGCGGGGTCGGATCGGCGCCCGAGTTCTCGCTGGCGGGCCTGTGCACCATCGACGTGCACGTGCACTCCCCCGAGGGACGCGATGCGCCGTGGTTCACCACCATCGACGTTCGGTTCCCCGAGGCCGGGATGCTGCCCGACCCGTTCCCGGTGCCGGTCCACGCGCGGAACGTCCATCTGCACATCACCGACGACGACGCACGCCTGGTCTCGGGCGAGTTCGCGCCGATCTCCGGCGGCTCCCTCGGCCTCGAGGCCGCGGTCACGTTCTTCAGCGACGGGGTCAAGCAGGTCCGGCCCGACGTCCGCGTCGCGGCCGCCGACGTGCCCGTGGACGCGTTCCTGCTGCACGCCCTGCCCAGCGACGAGGACGGCGCCGAGATGTCGGTGGGCGAGCTCATGCGCCGGCTGCACCCGCGCGGCACGGTCTCGTGCCAGGCGAGGATCACCGCCGACCCGGACGCCCCGGGCACGCCGGGCGAACCGCCGCGGATCGCCTACGACATCGGCGTGGACCTCGGGGGGGTGGCCTGCGAGCCGGCCGCGCGGGGGGAGACGGCGGCATTCTCGATCGAGGACCTCAGGGGGACGCTGCGGGTCTCGCGGGCCGCGCTGATGGCCGAGTCGCTCACCGGGCGCTTGTACCCAACGGCGGCGTCGGTCGATCCGGCCCTCGGCCCGGCGATGGGGCCGAGTTCGTGCGCCGAGGTATCGCTCGGACTGGAGAAGCGTCTGGAGGGCGACACCACGGCGGAGCGGGGCCGGTTGGACATGACCCTGGCGATCACCAGCGCGGACCTCGCCCAGCCGCTGGAGCGTCTGGCGGGGACGTTCTCGCCGGAGGCCGGGGCTACGCTGGCCTCGCTGCGGGCGGATCACCACCCGCTCGGCAGGCTCAACACGACCGTGCACCTCAAGCGTGCGCCGGGCCCGGAGGCGCCCACGGCCGTGGGCGTGACGCTGGACCACGCGAGCAATGTCGAGTTCGACGCCCTGGGCGGGCGTGTGGGCGTGGAATGGCCGGAGGGCGTGGTCGAGCTCACGCTGCCCGCGAGCGGGGAGGAGCAACTCCGGTTCGACCGTGTGCGGGCGCGCCTGCGTCTGGACGGCGTGGCGTGCGGGGAAGCGGACGTGGACGGGTTTGTGGCTCTGGACCCCGCGACGGGCCTTGTCGCGCCGCCGGGCGCGCTGACGGGGGAGTTCACCGGCTGGAGATTCGAGTCCCCGTTGCTGCCCGCGCTGCTGGTGCGGCTCTCGGGCCCGGGCGCGGCCGGGGCGTACCGGGAGCTGAACGCCGCGGGGCCGTTCGACGCGAAGGTGGTACTGGCGTCGGACCGCGGGGCGGAGCGCGGACCGGCCTCGGCGCTGATGGTGCGGGCGGAACTCCGGCCGAAGCGGATGGCGTTCGACTGGGAGGGGACCCGGATCGCGGCGACCGAGGTCACGGGGGGCGTGTCGCTCCGCACGTTCTCGGGGAGCGGATCGCACCCGGTGTGGGGCACGTTCGATCATCTGGGCGCCAGGACGGCGAACTGGGACGTGGCGGCCAACGGGAACTGGTACATTCCGCCCAGGGCACAGGCCGACGGGCGGGCCGAGCGTGGCGAGCCGCGCGTCCGCCTGGACATCGCCCTGGGCGTCGAGGGGCGGGCGATGGACGCGGGGCTGCGGGCGCTGATGCCGCAGGCGGCGGTTGATGCGATGGGCGCACTGGACGCGGAGTTTCGCGGGCCGTTCGCGCTGCGCACCGGCGTGGTCAAGACCACGCTGGGCGATGCGCCCGCGCCGTCGTCGTTCACCGGGACGCTCGAGTTCACCGACCTGGCGTTCGACATCGGCGTGAAGGTGGACCGGTGCACGGGCCGGGCGGACATCCGCGTGGACGATGCGGGCCCGGCCGAGGGCGGGGGTGCGGGCGGCGCCGCGACGACGTTCGAGATCACGCCGATCGCCGACACGCTGCGGATCGCGGGCATCCGGGCCACCAGCGCGACGGCGACTATTCGCAGCGGCGGGGCCCCGGGGGAGATCGTGGTGCCGGAGTTCAACGTGCAGTGCTACGGGGGAAAGGTCACGGGGCACGCGGGCGTTCGGGTGGAACAATCGGCGCCGGGGACGAAGGGACGGAAGGTGGGGTACGACGCGGAGATGGTGATGGCCGGTGTTCGACTGGCGCCGGTGCTGGTGGACGCGGCCGCGTCGGGCGCGACCGATCCCGGCCCCATGGGCCCGCCCAACCCGGAGGATGAACCGGATGCGAGCCGGGGGAGGGTGGATGCGCGCTTGACGATCGAGGGGATCGCGGGAGACCTGGCCTCGCGGCGCGGCGGAGGAGCGATCCGGATTTCCAACGGCGACATCATCAAGATGCCGGTGATGCTGCCGCTGATCCAGGTGTCGAACTTCCAGATCCCGCGCAGGGACCGGCTGGGGTACCTGCAATCGGACTTCACGATCGTGGGAGAGACGGCGGCGTTCGAGCGGGTGTCGCTGCTGTCGAACTCGGTGGCGATCGAGGGGGAGGGGACGCTCACGTGGCCGGACCTGACGCTGGACATGAAGTTCAACTCGCGGTCGATGGCGCGGGTGCCGCTGTTCACCGACATCTTCGAGCTGCTGCGCAACGAGATCGTGAGCACGCGGGTGAGGGGGACGCTCTCGGACCCGGTGGTGCGCGAGGAGCCGTTCACGGGGACGCGCCGCGCGCTGGACCGGCTGCTCAACCCCGGCGACTACGCCAAGATCGGCGGGCTGGAACCGGACGGGCCGGTGATCCCGGCGGCGGTGGAGCGCAAGCGGACGGAGGCGGGGACCGAGGCTCCGCCGAACGCGCCGTGAGGATCAGCGGAGTTTGTCGGCCTCGGCCTGCTCGCGGAGGCGCTTCTTGGTGTGGCGGATGATCTCGCCGGTGGCGAGGTAGACGACGTCCTCGGCGATGTTGGTGACCACGTCGCCGACGCGCTCGAGCTCGCGGCCGACGCGATAGAGGTTGAGCCCGATGGGCTCCGACTCGGTGCGCCGACGCATGAAGCTCACGGTCTCGTCGAAGAGGGCGCGGTTGAGGCGGTCGAGGACCTTGTCGTCCACGACGACCTGCTTGGCGAGGTCGGGGTCCTCGTCGAGGAGGGCGCGGAGGCAGCGGTGGCAGGCCATGGGGACGCGCTGGCCGAGCTCGACGAGGGAGGTGGGCCAGGCGATGGGGCCGTGGGGGGCGAGCTTGAGGGCGATCTTGGCGATCGAGCAGGCGTGGTCACCGATGCGCTCGACCTCGTTGTTGGTCTTGAGCACGAAGGCGAGGAGGCGGAAGTCGCGGGCCACGGGGCTTTGCAGGGCCATGAGGCGGAAGACGGCCTCCTCGATGGCGACCTCCTCGCGGTCGATGCGGTCGTCGCGGGTGAGGATCTCTTCGGCGGCGGTGGTGTCGAGCTCCCAGAGCGCGGCGAGGGCGGCCTCGAGCATGCCCACGGCGGCGGTGGCCTCGTCCACGAGGCGACGCTTGAGCGTGCCGGCTTCGCGGACGAAGGGGGGCTGGACCGCACCGGGTCGGGGCGGCTCCTCGCGAGGAGAGGTGGGCATGGGCGGAGGATATCAGGGATTCGGCGGGGGTGCCGCGAAGCGCAGAGGCCCAGAGGGCCGGTTCCTATGCTTGTCGCATGAGTGATGGACAGCCCGGGGGAATCAAGGATCGGCTGAAGCATCTGGTGATGCGGGCGATGCGTCCGGGTGTGCTGCCCGTGCAGGCTCGTCTGGATGGCGTCGAGCGCGAGATCGGGAATCTGCGCACGCACATGGATGCGCTGGAATCGGACCGGAACAAGTACGAGAGCGAGCTGGAGTACTGGCGGTGGCTGGTGAAGAAGGGCGGGTCGGAGAAGGGGTTCGGGGGGCCGTTCGAGCGAGTGTTCGGGAAGTGGACGCGGGACAAGGTGATCAAGATGGGGGAGTTTCTGTCGCTGCCGCCGGTGGGGCAGGCGGGGTGCATCGACGACTGGGCGGCGGGGAAGAGCGTGGTGGAGATCGGGGCGGGGCCGTATCCGCTGGTCGCCGCGGCGAGCAAGGGGTGGAAGCGGTGCGTGGCGGTGGACCCGATCGCGCGGGGGTACGTGGAGGAGGGGCTGGTGCCCGAGTGCGCGAGCCACGTGGTGTACGTGGCGGCGCGCGGGGAGAGCATCCCGCTGCCGAGCGCGTGCGCCGACCTGGTGGTGATCGAGAACTGCCTGGACCATGTTCGTGATCCCGCGCTGGTGCTGGGGGAGATCGCGCGGCTGCTTGCGCCGGGGGGATTGATGTGGCTGTTCGTGGACCTGTCGAACCACGTGGACCACATGCACCCGCACGCGATGAACGAGGAGAAGGTGCGCGGGCTGCTGAGGGGTGCGGGGTTCGCGCCGGTGCGCGATGAGGTGACCTCGCACAAGGCGCACCCGGAGGCGTACGGGAGTTACTGCGGGATGCTGCTGAAGCTCGAGCCGAGCACGCGGGAGGGCGGCGCGGCGAGTGCACAGGGTGTGGACAACCGGGCGGCTGTGCGGGTGATGGTCGAGTCCGGATCGGAGTTATCGCTGAACGGTTCGGGAGGCGGTCGTCCCCGGAATTGAAAACGTGGGTGCATTTGAGGGCGTGCGTCCGATGCACGCAGCCGCATGACAACGATCCCCATCAACTCGTCGGTTCCTCCAACAAATCCGTACCACATCGCGCGGGCGTATGGGACGGCGGCACCCGCGCAGGTTTCGCGGGTGGTTGGGTCGGGCAGCGCGGCCGCGTCGGTTTCTCAAGTTCCCGCTGTGGCGGTGGGATCTTCGGACACCGGCCCGGCCGCGAAGCTCCCCAGCGCGGCCCACCGGCTTGTCGGGGCTCGGGTGGCGGGGAAGGTCGACTTCTCGGGAGACCAGCCCGTGCCGTCGGCGGCGGGGACGCTGGCGATGTACCGGCATCCGGCGGATAGGAACGCGGCGGCGACGTCGGTTTCGATCGGGCGGTCGCTGGATGTGAAGGGATAAGTGCCGAGTGCCAAGTGCCGAGTGCCGAGTGCGAGGCGGGGAGCGGCCGCGTGGCTCGGCGATGGCGGTGCACTGGGGGCTGGACCCGGATGTGGTGTTCCTGAACCACGGATCGTTCGGGGCGTGCCCGCGCGTGGTGCTGGAGAAACAGCGGGAACTCCGCGACCTGATGGAGCGGGAGCCGATCCGGTTCTTCGTGGAGACGGCCGAGGGATTGCTGGATGAGGCCCGGGCGTGCGTGGGGAAGATGATGAATGCGGATGCGGAGGGGATCGCGTTTGTGCCCAACGCGACGGCGGGGGTGAACACGGTGGTGCGGTCGCTGCGCTTTGAGCCGGGTGATGAACTGCTGACGAACACGCACGAGTACAACGCGTGCAACAACGTGCTTCGGTGGGCGGCGGAGCGGTGGGGCGCGAAGGTCGTCATGGCGGATGTGCCGTTCCCGGTGCGGTCGGCTCGGGAGGTAGCGGATGCGGTGCTGGGGGCGGTGACGAGCCGGACGAAACTGGTGATGCTGAGCCACATCACGAGCCCGACGGGGCTGGTGTTCCCGATCGGGCGGATCGTGGAGGAGTGCTCGCGGTGCGGGATCGAGACGCTTATTGATGGAGCGCACGGGCCGGGGATGGTGCCGATTGACTTGAATGCGCTCGGGGCGACGTACTACACGGGGAACTTCCACAAGTGGCTGTGTGCGCCGAAGGGGGCGGGGTTTTTGTGGGTGAGCGAGGCGCGCCGGGGGGACATCCGGCCGCTCATCGTGTCGCACGGGGCGAACTCGACGCGGACGGATCGGGCGCGGTTCCGGGTGGAGTTTGACTATTGCGGGACGTTCGAAATCACGCCGTATCTGTGCGTTCCGGCCGCGATGGAGTTCCTGTCGTCGCTGATGCCGGGCGGGCCGATAGGGTCGGGGGGGCTGATGGAGCACAACCGAAAGCAGACGCTGGAGGCGCGGCGGATTCTGTGCGAGGCGATGGGGACGCTGGGCGTGATGCACAATCACCCCCCCACTGCCATCGCGCCCGACAGCATGATCGCATCGCTGGCGAGCGTGCCGATTCCGGATGCGCCCGGGGGCGTGATCCGGCCGAGCCCGCGCGGGTATCACGATGCGCTGCAGGATGACCTGATCGCGCGGCACGGGGTGCAGGCGCCGATCGTGCCGTGGCCGATGGCTTCGAACTGCGCACCGGGGAAGCATGGCGGGGGGCGGTGCGTGCGGGTGGCGATGCAGGCGTACAACAGCGTCGAGCAAGTGCGGTATCTGGCGGAGTGTTTGGTGGAAGAGTTGGGAGGGGAGAAGACGGGAAAGTGAGATCCGTGGACGGCAGATGCACCGCCGTCTGGCGATCGTCTGGCGGGTTGGGCACAAGATGATCGGGTTGGGCTCTAGACGATAGCGAAGTGATCGGATACACTTGAACGGCTGCCTGTCCGCCCGCGTGGGCGAGGTCGCCAAGGCAAGTCGGGTCGCGGTTCGCCGCCGCCCGCACATATTCAGGAGTCGGTCATGAGCGATCAAGTTTCTCGTTCAGCACCCGTCGAGTTCCTCGTCCATGTGGACGACTTCCGGTCCCACCGGATCCCGGGCATCCCAAATGCAAAAGTCGGTTCCTGCTTCATCCGTGGGGATGAGCTTGTCAAGCACCTCGATCTTGACAAGTGGCGGGCTGTGAACCCTCGCGTTCCCTCCCGCAACGCGAAAGACGTCCTGACGGGCCACGTCGTGCGTGGAATTCAAGACACGCTCCGCGAGGCGCCCGCAGATTTCGCCCTGAAGAACCAAGGGCTGTACCTCCTCGTAGAGTCGATCGGAGAGTACGACCGCATGCGAGATGGTGGCCGCCTTCGCTTCACTATGTCGAACCCCCTCGTGCATGGCCTGTGCAACGGCGGGCACACAGATGCGTCAATCAGGGACTACGCCCAAAACGCAGAGAACCCGACAACACTGGAAGAGGTTTGGGTGCGGATGCATCTCTTCGAGGGCATCGACGCGGACAAGGTTCCGGCGATGGCCGAGGGTCTGAATCGCAGCCGTCAGGTGGACGACCCCAGCCTGATGAACCTTGAGGGCAGCTTCGAAGCCATCCGCACCCACATCGGCACAAAGTCTGGATACAAGGAGATCGCCTATAAGCAGGGCGACCCGGGCAACTACTACATCACCGAGATCATCCGTGCGATCATGTTTTTCAACTGCGACCGGTTTGACAGCCGCAAGCACCCGAGCACCCTTTATCGCCAGCAGAAGCAGATGCTCGACACGTTCAAGGAGGATGCGGCGAAGCAGCCTTCGCCCATCGACCTCATCGTTCCGCACACGCACGAGATCCTGTGTCTCATGGACATGATCGCCCAAGCCACTCCGGCGGCCTGCAAGCGCATCAAGCCCGTGTTCGAGCTCGGTCGCATGAAGAGCGAGCGGCGCGGCGTTCGGTCGGGCTCTGCTCAGCATAAGGACACGCCCCTCTTCTTCCTCGGTACGAAGATGGACCACAAGATTCACACGGGCTGGCTTCTGGTAATGTTGGCCGCGTTCCGCGCCAATGTGGATTGGGATCTTGCCACCGGGAAGTTCGCGTGGAAGGTGAAGCCCGAGGCTCTTCTTCCCAAGGTGATCGACGGTCTCGTCACCATTTGCGTGCAGGAGTACCGCGACAACAAATCCAAGCCCGACGAGATGGCCCGCAACCCTGCTGTCTACGACCGCTGCTACAAAGAGGTCGAGCTTGAACTTCTGAGGTCCGGCGTTCGATAACGTCAGAGACACAAGAGCGGGGGTCGTCCTACCGGACGACCCCCGCTCTCTGCTTTTTCACATTGACGCGGTGTGTTCTTCGTAGTGAGTTACGCGACGCCCACGGCCGCGGCGTCGCGGTCGCTGAGGGTGCCTCCGTCGCTGCGCTGCTTGACTGTGCCATCGCGTTTCCAGCTTCGTTCGCAGCGCGGTTCGCTTCGGAGGTCGAGGATCTTCGGAGCGGTGGCGGACTTGTCGAGTTGGACGCGGGAGACGCCGAGGAGGTCGGCGAGATCGGCTGGGTCGAAGCCCGCAGCGGCGAGTGCGCCGTCGGGGTCGGGGAGGACCGCGCCGGCATCGAGGGGATTCTCGACGCCGAGGGAGGCCTTGGCCTGCTCGAGGGCCTTGGTTGCGGCTTCGACGGCCTGCATGGCCTTGGGCCATGCGGGCGAGACCTGGACGGCCGGGGGCTCGAGATAGGTCTGGGTGTGGACGGTGAGGGTGGAGTCCTTGGGGTCGGCATTGCGAAGGGCGCGCCAGGCTTCATCCGCGGTGTGGCAGAGGATGGGGGCGAGGAGGCGGCAGAGGCCGTCGGTGAGGTGATACAGCGCGGCCTGAGTCTGGCGGCGGCGCGCAGAGTCGGGCTTGTCGCAATAGAGACGGTCTTTGACGGCGGCGAGATAGGCCGCGCTGAGTTTGTCGTTGCAGAAGTTGTAGATGGACTGCTGGGCGGTGGCGAAGTCGTAGCGGTCGTAGGCGGAGAGGACGGTTTGCTGGAGCGTGGCGTACTCGGCGAGGATCCAGGCTTCGAGGGAGGTGGGTGCGGGAACGTCCGAATGCCCGCCACGGAGTGGCGGGGTACCCAGGTCGTCGAGGTTGCTGAGCATGAATCGCAGGGTGTTGCGGACCTTGCGGTAGGACTCGCCGGCGAGGTTGAAAAACTCCATGTCAACCTTGACGTCGTTCTCATACGAGAGCGAGCAGACCCACCAGCGGCAGACATCCGCGCCGTGGTCCTTGAGCAGGTCTTCGACCTTGATGTCGTTGCCGAGCGACTTGGACATCTTCTTGCCGTGCTTGTCCACCATGAAGCCGTGGGTGAGCAGGGTCTTGAAGGGGGGCTGGCCGGTGGCGCCGAGGGCGGGGAGGAGGGAGAGTTGGAACCAGCCGCGGTGCTGGTCGGAGCCTTCGAGATAGAGATCGACGGGGTAGCCGAGTTTGCGCTCGCGCATGACGGCGTTCCAGGAAGAGCCGGACTCGAACCAGACATCCAAGATGTCATTGCCCTTCCTAAGCGAAGCGAATTGCTCGCGCGGCACGGCGCGGGCCTGCGGATCGGCATCCGCGCCCGGGTCGTAGTTCTTGAGCAGCTCCTCGGGCGGAAGCTGGAACCAGGCGTCGGAGCCTTTTTCGCGGACGACCTTGGCGATGGCGCGGACACTGGCGGCGGTCATGAGGATTCCACCGTCGGCCGTCAGGAAGGCTGGGATGGGGAGGCCCCAGGCGCGTTGGCGGGAGATGCACCAGTCGGGACGGGACTCGAGCATGCCGCGCATGCGGTTGCGGCCCCACTCGGGGACGAAGTTGATGGCGTTGACGCCGTCTTTCTGCGCGGTGTTTTCCGGGTCGACGGCGGTGAGCGCGGCGGCGCGGAGGTTCACGTTTGGCCGGGCCTTGGGGCCGCGGTAGGCCGTGTGGTGCGGGCCTTCGACGCTGACGAACCACTGCTCGGTGCAGCGGAAGATGACGGGGGTCTTGGAGCGCCAGTCGTGGGGGTAGGAGTGGGTGAAGGTGTGGTCGAAGAAGAGGTGGCCGGAGGTGCGGAGGTGCTCGGTGACGCGTTTGTTGGCGTCCCAGACGGACATGCCCTTGAGCCAGTCGGGGGCGGTGTCGTCGTAGGTGCCGTTGTTCTTAACGGGGCTGTAGACGGGGAGACCTTCGCGGAGGCCGGTGGCGTAGTCCTCCTGGCCGTGGCCGGGGGCCGTGTGGACGAGGCCGGTGCCGTCTTCGGTAGTGACGTATTCGGCGGCGACAACAGACCAGAGTTTGGCCGCGTCGCACTTGCGGCCGAGGCCGCAGGCGGGGGGATTGGTGACGAAGGGGTGCTTGTAGCGAAGGCCGACGAGTTTTTCGCCCATGGTCGTGGCCAGGACGACGACGCGCTCGACCCTGGCCATCTTGGCGACCTTGTCCACGAGCGCCGCGGCCATGACCGAGGCGTTGCCGTCCATCCAGACCAGGGCATACTCGGTGCGCGGGTGGACGGCGACACCGACGTTGGCGGGGAGCGTCCACGGCGTGGTGGTCCAGATCATGAAACTCGGACGGGCGTTGGGGCGCTTGCCGGGGTGGACGGCCGGACCGCCCTGCTCCGGGCCCTCGTTGTCCTCGACCTCTTCTTCCGCCTCGGTGTCGGAGTGCTCGGCGAGGCCGAACGCGCCGTAGACGGCGTCGGCGGACTCGGCCTCGAAATCGACATAGACGGAGAGGTCCTCGCGGTCCTGGTATTCGAGTTCGGCCTCGGCGAGGGCGGTCTCGTTGGCGATGGACCAGTGCACGGGCTTGAGGGCGCGGTAGACGAGTCCCTGCTCGATGAGGTCGGCGAGGACTTCGAGCGTTGCGCCCTCGAAGGAGGGTGCCATGGTGAGATACGGGTGGGCGTAGTCGGCCAGGGTGAGGAGGCGCTCCATCTGGCCGGACTGGAGTTTGACGTACTTCTCGGCGTACTTCTGGCACTCGCGCCGGACGGCCATCTTGCGCTGGTCGTCGGGGAGGCCGGAGATCTTGTCGAGCTTGCCCGCCTCCTGGAGTTCCTGCATGACCTTGTGCTCGATGGGGAGGCCGTGGCAGTCCCAGCCGGGGACGTACGCGCAGTCGAGGCCCTGCATGGTCTTGGAGCGCACGACAAGGTCCTTGAGGACCTTGTTCATCAGGTGGCCCATGTGGATGTTGCCGTTGGCGTAGGGGGGGCCATCGTGGAAGGTGAACTTGGGAGACGCGGCCCGCTGGTCGCGGAGCGTGGTGTACAGGCCCTTGCCGTCAACAGTCCCCCAGCGTTTGAGACTCGCTGGCTCGTTCTGTACGAGATTTGCCTTCATGGGGAAGGCGGTCTTGGGGAGGTTGAGGGAGTCCTTGTAGGACCGGGGGGGGCGGGGGGGGGAGGGGGGTGGGGGGGGGGGGGCAGGAGGTTCTGGGGTTGAAGGGGGGGGGGGGGGGGGGGGGGGGGGAGGGGGGGGGGGGGGGGGGGGGGGGGGGGGGGGGGGGGGGGGGGGGGGGGGGTGTGTTTGGGGGTTGGGGGGGGGGGGGGGGGGGGGGAGCGGGGGTGGGGGGGAAGGGAATGGTATTGGTTCGGCGCGCGGTGATGGCGGCCGGGAGAAGGAGCCCCGCGGGGTGCTCGGGCTTGGGGATCGACTGAGATGTGATTCAGCGCGACCGACGGCCACCGAGCCCTCAGCGGGGCGGGGTAATTCGGGAAATGGCCGCGGTGTGGGGCATGGTGGAGGGTATGTCGGCCAACGGAACGCGAGGGTTCAGCGGGTGTCGCAATCGTCCGCCACGGGCAGGGATGCCCGTGCTACGCGTGGCTGAAGATAGTCTGGGTGCGAACGACCATGCCGGTGGCGGCGAGGAGGTGGAAACCCTGGCAGTGAACCTCTTTGGACAGGTGATGCAAGTCAAGTACGGATAAGCACTTGCGGCCGTCGGCGTCGTTGTACTTGTGGGCCGTGGAGTTGGTTTCCCGGGCGTAGTCGAGCATGTCTTCGTAGGTCGCCTTGTAGAGGTTGCTCGAGAGCGTTTCGGTTTGCACGGCGGTGCAAAACGTCACTTTCTCGGCGTGGAACGTGTGCTCGAACTCGTGCTCGCCGGCACAGGGGATGCAGGTGACCGCGCCCTCGAGGGGGAGGCGGGTGTCGCCGTCGGTGAGGACCTCGCAGCACGTGAACGGGCCGTGGCGGAAGCGGAGGAGGTGGGCCCCATCCATGAGCCAGGCCTCGAGCTCGTACTTGCCGTGCGGGATGGTCTTGCGGACCCGGAGTTGGAACAGATCCGGGTGGATGGCGCGGCGGTAGAGGTACAACTGCATGGTCTGGCCGGACGGTCCGGCGCGAGAGGAGGAGTTCATTGCAAGTGCCTTGGTCATGGCCCGGGTGGAAACGGAAGAGGCACCCGAGCGGGCGTGGGAGAGCGAGACTGGAAGCACGAAGACGGGACGGGTTGTCGGTAGCAACGCGATGGCGGGGCGTTTTTGGGGTTTGGGGAGTTCGGGGACCGATTTGAGGGACATTGAACCATGAGGGCCTCCCCGCCGCAAGGGTTATCTTGCGTTGGGGGGCCACAATCTGTTCCACACCTTCGGATTCCACCCCACAAAGGGCGGGATACCGGCGAACACACCGGGGCACGCTCGATGGCGGAGTCGGAGACTTCCCAGAAGCGACAGGACCTGACAGGCCCGCGAGCCAACGGTGGCTCTGCGCACGGGTTGATCGAGCGTGTGCGGGTTGCGCTGGGCGGGCGGGATCATGGCGCGGAGGTTGATGGATATCGCCTCGCGCTCAAGGGCGCTGGGACGACGCAGGTCAACTTGATCGTGGATCGGCTGCTGGAACTGGCGCAGACGGATGTGGCCGTTGCGGCGCTGTCGGCGATCGCGGGCGTGTTCAACCGGCTGGACGGGGCGAAGCGCGAGAGTGCGCTGGTGGCGGGGCACGGACTGTGGGGAAGGGCGATCGGCGGGCCGGCGATCGATGTGGACCCATCGGTGCGCCTCTCGGCGAGCGTGCTGATCGGGCGGGCGTGCGAGGCGGAGTCGTTCGGGTGGCTGCGCGGGCTGCTTGGGGATCAGGACAAGGCGGTGGCGGAGGCGGCGGGGGCGTCGCTGATGACGCTGGCGCGCCGGGCGGCGGCGGTGCCTGCGCTGGACGGGGAGACGCGCGGGGCGGTGGAACGGCTGGTGATCCGGTGCGTGCGCGAGTTTGACACGCACCGTCGGCGCGAGGCGCTGGGTGCGCTGCTGGTGATGTGTCCGGGCGCGGCCGCGCTTCGCGGGGCCAACGTGGAACTCAAGGAGTGGCTGGCGGATGAGGAGCACCCGGCGCACATGGCGATGCGCGGGCTGATCCGCCGGGGAGAGATCGCGGGGGTCCACATCCGCGAGGCGGCGTGGGCGTGGATGGGGAACGCGGCGTATCGGACGGCGTGCGCGGAGCGGGTGCTGGCGCCGTCGCCGCCGGCGGTGAGGGACCTGGCGGCGGAGTGGAGCGGCGTGCTGTCGCAGGGGCACTTGCTGCTGAGCCCCGTGCGGGAGAGCGGGCTGCGGGCGATGGCGGAGCGCCTGCCGCGCGGGCAGGCAGGGGCACATGGGCTGCCGATCGGCGAGGACGACATCGCGAGGCTGCCCGCGGCGGCGCAGGCGCGCCTGGCGGCGTGGGCGGGGTGCATGGCGGAGGAGGAACTCGGCGCGGCGCTGGAGCCGCTGCTGGGCGTGGAGAGCACGCGGGCGCGGCTCAATGCGCTGCGGGCCGTGGGCGCGCCGATGGGCGAGGGGGCGGCGGAACTGGCGCTGGACTTCTGCTTTGATGCCAACGGGCGGGTGGCGCAGGCGGGGCTGCTGCGGGCGGTGGTCGGGGCGAGGGCGTCGGGGGATGCGGGGCTCAGCGCGGGCGTGCGCGGGGCGGTGGTGGCGCTCAGGCGGAGCGAGCACGAGCGGCCGCGCCGGGCGGCGGATGCGTTTGGGGCGATGTTCGATGCGTTGGACGAGACGATGGGCCGTCTTGAGGCGCGCCGGATGCTGCGGGGGAATCGTGCGGGGCTGGTGCGGGCGCTGCAGACGATGGTGCGAACGGGGACGGGCGCGGAGCGGGTGCGGGCGATTCGGCTGGCGGGGCGGCTGGGGCTTGGGGCGGAACTCGAACTGGAACTGCTGGCGGTGATCGGGGCGTCGGTGGGGGCGGAGGCGGCGGTGGACGGGCGTGGGACGGTGTATGCCGCGAGCGCGGCGGTGGGGGGGCTGGCGGAACTGAAGTCGCCGGCTGCGCAGCACGCGCTGCACAAGTGCCTGCGGCATCCGGACGACCGGGTGCGGGCGAACGCGCTGGACGCGATGGCGCGGGCGGCGCGCCGGGGCGGGTGGATCGGATCGACGGACAGCCCGCTGGGCAAGGCGGTCGTGGAGTTCGGGGACGATCCGCACCATCGCGTGCGGGCGGGCGCGGCGCGGGCGCGGGCGATGGCGGCGGGGCGCGGGCAGGGCGGGGGCGTCGGGCCGATCGTGGTGCCGCTGCTTCGCGATGAGCGGGCGATGCACCGGGTGTCGGGGCTGTGGCTGGCGGAGCGGGTGGCGGGCGATGGGGAGGTGGCGAGGACGATCGCCGAGATGGTTCGGAGCGATCCATCGCCGGAGGTTCGGGTGCGGGCGCGGCGGACGGCGGGGCGGATGCTGGCGGGGATGGGGCGATAAGGCACGGATCGGCCGCCCGGGCAGGGGTTGTTGGCGGGATTCCGAGGGATACGTATAATGTGATGGGTGGGATACGTATCGGAGGACGCGCCGTGGAAAAACTGACGCTGAGCATGAGCAAGGAGGATGTTCGCACGGCCAAGCGGCTCGCCCGCGAGCGGGGAACGAGCCTGTCGGCGATGTTCGCGCGATTCGTGCGGGTGCTGGACCTGAGGGGCCGTGGGCCGAAGACCGACGAACTTCCACCGATCACTCGCAAGATGACCGGCACCATCTCCCTGCCCATGGGAAAGACCGATCGGGAACTGGTCGAGGATGCGCTGATGGCCAAGCATGGATTCAAGCGGTGATCGTGCTCTACGACGCGAATGTGGTGCTGGACGTGTGCGCGAATCGGCAGCCGTTCTACGCGGACTCGGCCCGGGCGTGGGCGTGCGCGGAGCGGGGGGCGGTGCGGGGGATCGTGGCCGCGATCAGCATGACCACGATCGACTACCTCATTCGCCGGCACAGTCCGAGGTCGGACGCGAGGGGCGTGCTTGGGATGATTCGCCGGATTGCGGGGATCGCGCCGTGCGACGCGGGCGTGATCGATCTCGCGATCGACTCGGGGATTCCGGACTTTGAGGACGCGGTGCAATACTTCAGCGCAACCGGGGCGGGATCGGATGTGATTGTCACCCGCGATGCTCGCCACTTTCCGACCGGGAGTGTGCAGATCATGACTCCCGGTGAGTTCCTCGCGTCGTTCCAGTTTGAGTGAGGCTCATGGCCGGTGCGGGGCGCTCGACCGGGTCGGGAGCGGCGCGGCCGGGTCCTTCGCGAGGGGCTGCTCGGCGCGCATCCGGCGGGCGATGTCGGCGAGGATGCGCGGGTCGGCATAGACCTGGGCGTGGGCGGCCTGGAGGGCGGGGGTGGGGACCCAGTGCGTGGTTTGGCCGGGCGGGGCGGTGTTCTCGACGCCGACGATGAGGTCGCCGAGGCGGCCGTAGGGGACGATGGGGAAGTCGCGCGGGGCGGCGTCGAGGCGGGCGAGGAAGCCGGAGCCGGCCCGCATGTCCGCGATGCGGGGTTCGATGGCGGGCATGGCGGCGAGGTTTGCGCCGCGGTGGGGCGAGGCGAGGGTGTAGAGCGTGGCGATGCGCAGGCGCGGGGCGTTCTCGCGCGGGAGGGTCGCGTGGCGGGCGATGAGGCCGCCCATGGAGATGGCGACGACGTCCACCTCGATGGTGGAGGTCGGGTCGGTGGAGGCGAACGCGGCCCGGACCTTCGCGAGGAGGCGATCGCGGGCCGCGTCCATGGAGCCGATCATCGCGGGCTGGAAGGCGATGATGTTGGCATCGGTGAAGCAGGCACGGAGGCGGCGGGCGAGGGTCGGCGCGGCGATGCCGGGGTCGGCGTAGCCGCCGATGACGACGATGGGGCGGAGCGCGGGGCGGGCGTCGGCCCGCATGCGGGCGAGATCGGCGCGGGCACCGGCGGGGGTGACGGCGAAGGAGGGGTTCATGGGGCCGGGAGCGCAACCGACCAGGCAGAGCGCGCCGGAGAGGAGGGGGGCGGCGCGTGGGAACGGGTGGGCGTGCATGGGTTACTCGGCGGGCTTCTTCGCCTTGCGACGGGCCGCGTCGATCTGCTGGTCGAGGGAGAACTGGACCATGGCGCGGATCCGCTGCATCTGCTTCTTGCCGGCGGCGTCGGCGGGGAGGTCCATGGCGATAGCGTCGAGCCATTGCACGGAGCTCTCGGTGTAGCCCATGTCGGCGAGGCGCTTCTCGAGGTCGGGCATGTGGCCGCCGCCGTAGATGATGCCGACGGTCTTGATCGCAGGCTCGGTCTCGATGATGCGGGTGAGGTCGTCGATGACGACCTCGTTGCGGTCCTTGATGATCACATCGAGCATGCGCTCCATGCCCGGGACGGTGGTGAGGAGGTCATCGGCGCGCCCGAGCATCTCCATCATCGCGACCTTGCCCATCTCCTGCATGCCGGGGATCCACTTGACGATGCCGAGGACGACGCGGATGACGCCGGCCTGGAGGGAGGAGCCGTCGAGCATCTTGAAGAGCGCCTCGGCGTCGTCCTTCCCACCCGCCCGCTTCTTCCCGGCGACCTTGCTCGCCTGGGCGGTGGTGCTCCCGTGCTCCCCTGCTCCGGTGCTCCCCCGCTCGGTCTCGACGATGTCGTCGCTCTTCGAGGCACGCGGCCCGCCGGAGAGGCGCTCCTGCACCTGGTCCACGCTCAGGTCGCTGTTGCGCCAGTTGGCGTGGTCGTGGGTCATGGCGTCGAGCTGGAAGACCAGGCCAAAGGCGTCGGCGAGCTCGGACTGGATGCCCTTGGCGTCGCCCCTGGGGACCTCGGCGGGGCGGATGGGGCGCTGGTCGGAGAGGCGGAGGTCCTCGTTGGCATCATCGCCGCCGGGGACGCCGTCGGCGCCGAGGCTGGTGATCTCGATGGAATCGCGAACGGCGGGTTTCTTCGCGGGTGCGGCGTCGGGGCTCCCCTGCTCCTCTGCTCCCGTGCTCCCCTGCCCGGCACCCCCCTCGACCGTGCGGACGTACTCAAGGTCGCGTCCCCACGCATCCTTGACGACGCTGGCGAGATACGGGCGGAGTTTCGGGGAGAGGCCCTCGAGCAGGTCGGCGATGCTCGACGGGTAGACGCCCGCCCTGAGTTTCTGCGACCTGGCGGCGATGCCGAGCATGCGGATGCGGGTGCGGGTGGTGTCGGCCCTGCGCTCATCGGGGTCGATGCCGGGGAGGTCGTGCTCGGGGCGGCCCATGCCCGCGGGCTTGACGGCCTCGAAGAGGACGACGTCCTTGGCGTCGAGGAGCGATTGGAGGTTCTTGTAGAACGCGTCGTCGGCGATGTGGACGGCGGCGCACATGGTGACGGCGGGGCCGACTTGTTTGCCGGACTTGTCGCGGTGGACGAAGGTGCGGGCCGCGGCCTGCATGACCACGCGGTTGTTGTCCTCGTCATCGACGGTGCGGATGTAGCGGTGGTCGGGCTGGGCGAGGTCGGCCTTTGGGGGCGCGGCGGGCTGCGCGAACGCCGTGCCTCCGGCGAGCACACAGAGGCCCGTGAGGAGGCCGATGCCGAAAGTTGTCCACCGCCGCGCTTTGACCGTTGGCATGGCCCGCTCCGTGTTCATGGAGATCGCGCCGCGTGGGCGATCCCCATGGGAACCGTACGCCGGGGGGGTGCTTCGGGGTCGGCGCGCTCGGGTGGATCAGCCGGGCCTGGGGGCGTCGGCGGCGGTGTGAACGTGCCAGGCATCGAGCACGGCCTTCTCGGCCGCGGCGGAGGGGCCGGCGCGCAGGAGGCGGGCGTCGGGGACCTTCGGCTCCGGCTCGCCCTTGAGTCTGGCCTGCTCGGTGAGTTCCCTGCCGACGCGTTCGCGCCGGGCGACCTCCTTGGGCCACCAGGCGAGGGTGGCGCGGATGGTCTCGGCGGGGGGGCGGGGGGGGAGGCCCGCCCGGGGCGCGGGGTCGAAGTTCACGCGGGCCATGCCCGCGTCGTCGGAGGCGGGGTTGGCCCAGATGGGGAAGCCGAAGGCGAGCCCCTCGGGGGTGTTCTTCTCGATGAAATCGGGTGCGACCCAGGTGAAGGCGGCACTCGACTTCGAGGCGTCCCTGCTGTCGCGGACGAGCTCGCCGAGGGTGTAGGGCGGGTGGACCGGATTGGGGCCGACGGCGTTGAAGTCGCCCGAGGTCCGATTCTCGGCGAGCGTGAGGAGGAACGCGGCGAGGTCGCGGGCGTCGATGAACTGGATGGGGTCCTTGGGCGTCCCCGGGCAGAGCACCTCACCGCCGCGCAAGACGCGGACGGGCCAGTAGGTGAAGCGGTCGGTGGGATCGCCGGGGCCGGAGATGAACGTCGGGCGGACGATGGCGCACCGGCCCTTCATGAACGACCTGACCTCGTTCTCGCACAGGACCTTCAGCCCGCCGTAGTTCTCGTATCCCCGGCCCATCTCCTCGACGCTCGGGTCGGCGAGGGTCGCCAGCGGCGCGGACTCGTCGGCGCCGGGGGCGATGGGGCTCTTGTACGCGCTGATGCTGGAGATGAAGATGTACGTCGTGCAGCGATCGGCGAGCATGCCGGTGGCCTTGACGTGGCGCGGGTAGTAGCCGGAGGTGTCCACCACGGCGTCCCAGGTGTCGGTGTTTTCGAGGGCCTTGAGGCCGTCGCCCTTCTTCGGGTCGCGGTCGCCGATGAGTTTCTTGACCGAGTCGGGGAGCGAGCCGATGCGCTGCTCGGTCTTGCCGCGGTTGAACACCGTCACCTCGTGGCCGCGTGCGAGGGCGAGGCGGACCAGGTGTGGGCCGGTGAAGGCGGTGCCGCCGAGGATGAGGAGTTTGAGTTTCTTCTTCGCGGGTGTGATGTTGGTGTCGTCGCCCTCACCCCCCCCATCTGACAGGGTGAGATTCGGCGGCGGCGCGTGCGGGGGGGTGGGGGCGGGGGTGCGGGTTGGCGCGGGAGTGGACCCTTTGGGGTCATCGCGGTTGAAGGCGGCGAGCGAGCGGGCCGCGAGGGCGTAGGCCGCGGCGGTGGCGGCGGAGGTGGCGAGGAAGGTGCGGCGGTTGAGGGGGGAGGAGGGGAGG
>CALMPG010000158.1 GCA_937871915.1 uncultured Phycisphaerales bacterium | reverse complement strand
GCACGGCACACGGGAGGAGGAGTTGGTACAATCTGGTCCTCTCATCCAAACTGGTACAGGAAAGTCAGGCAGGTCAGTACAGGCGGGTCTCCGATGGATAGATCTCAAAGATGCTGGTGAAGTGTGGCTGAGCGCGGAATCCTTTGAAGCGTGCAGGTATTTGAGGCGTTGAGCGTGATGGAAGACTTGGCATGATTCAATGAGGCCTCTCTGGCCGGTCACAGGAGTCTTGTTGCTCTTCCGCACTTGTAGAGGATGCCCAACGTGATCGCTGTCGATTGCATGCTTCAACAGAAACGCATTGCGGCTAAGCCCAGCTCGGAAGCCGTGACGCTAAGCAAGCATAGATGGGGAGCCCCTCTACACTTCCCCGTGCCCACCACGACGAACCCCGCACCCGTCGCCCGCTCCGCCTCAAACCCACCCGCATCGCCGTCGCAGCCGGTCGCCCCCGACCCCGCCGCGACGTGGAGCCGCCGCTGCCTCCTCGGCCTCCAGGACCTCTCCCCCGAAGAGATCCGCGCCCTCCTCCTCACCGCCCGCTCCTTCGCCGATGTCTCCGAGCGATCGGTGAAGAAAGTCCCCGCACTCCGCGGCCGCGTCATCGCCAACCTCTTCTTCGAAGACTCCACCCGCACCCGCCTCTCCTTCACCCTCGCCTCCCAGCGCCTCTCCGCCGATGTCATCGACCTCACCGAGACCGGCTCGAGCGTCAACAAGGGCGAGACCATCGCCGACACCTGCCGCAACGTCGAGGCCATGGGCGTTGACGGCATGGTCATCCGCGCGAGGGCCGCCGGCGCCGCCCTCGTCGCCGCCCGCGCCGTCAAGTGCGCCGTCGTCAACGCCGGCGACGGCAAGCACGAGCACCCCACCCAGGGCCTCCTCGATATCTACACATTGGTGGAGTCGCGCCTGAACGCGAGCAAGGGAGCGGGGGAGCAAGGGAGCAAGGGAGTGAGCGACCGAGCGCGGCTGGACTCCTTCGATCTCCGCGGCCTGAAAGTCGCCATCGTCGGCGACATTGTCTCCTCCCGCGTCGCCCGCTCCAACATCGCCGGTCTCACCAAACTCGGCGCCGAGGTCGTCTGCATCGGCCCGCCCACCCTCGCCCCGCGCTCCCTCGAAGCCCTCGGCTGCCGCGTCGAGCACGACCTCGACGCCGTCCTCCCGAGCGTGGACGCCGTCAACATGCTCCGCATCCAGTTCGAGCGCCACGGCGGCGGCGATGAGAAGAAGGAGAGCGGTGGGGGGGCCAAGTCCTCACCCTCCTTCCCCTCCATCCGCGAATACACCCAGGGCTTCGGCCTCACCCGCGAACGCGCCGCCCGCATGAAGCCCGGCGCGATCGTCATGCACCCCGGCCCCATGAACCGCGGCATAGAGATCGCCGGCGAGGTCGCCGACGGCCCCCGCTCGGTCATCTTCCGCCAGGTCACCAACGGCCTCGCCGTCCGAATGGCCGCCCTCTACCTCTGCGTCAGCGCCGAAGAACGCGGCATCACCACGATCTGACCGTGCCACCGGTTGAACGTGGCTCTGCACGTTCAACCGGTGCGGGTACTGCAACGGCGGTCGGACTCGCGAGCATCGCCCGACCCTGCAACGGCCCTCAACCCCGCGCAATCTCAATCGCCCGCGCATACGCCCCCTCGAGCTCCGCCACCATCGTCTCCGCACTGAACGCTGTGCGGCACTCCTCCCGCCCCCGCGCCGCCATCTCCCCGCGCTCGCGAGGATGCGACATCAACCACAGAAGAGCCTCCCGCAGCCCATCCCGATCCCCCACGCGCACCAGCCGCCCCGTCTCCATCTCGCGGCACACCTCCGCCGTCCCATCACAGTCGTACGCCGCCGGACACACCCCGCACAACAGCGCCTGCGGCACCGTGCGCGGCAAGCCCTCGCGATACGAAGGATGCGCCAGCAAATCCATCGCCCGAATCAACCCGGGAATCCGCGCAGGCTCCACCAGCCCCGTCGTGACCACGCTCGACTCCAGACCCAGCCCTCGCACACGCTCCATCAGCCGCGCCCGCCACCACCCGTCGCCAACCCACAGCAGTTTCAGCCGCGCGTTCCGCTTCATCTCTCCTGCCAGCGCATCGAGCAGATCGTCATGCCCCTTGTGCTCCGCCAGCCGCGCCACGGTCCCCACGACGAAGTCGCTCGGCGCAAGGCCCAGCCGCTTCCGCACCTCCTCACAAGTCTCCCCCGGCGCGGCCTCCAGATACGGCCCAACCTCCATCCCCGATCGCACCGTCACGTATTGCTCCGGCCGTCCGATCCCCCGAGCCAGAAACTCGCGCGTCATCGCGTCCGCCACCGACACGATGACATGGCATCGCCTCGCCGCGTACCGCTCCGCCCGCGTGTACATCCAGTTCTTCAGGCGGATGCGAGCCCGCGAGGCCGCGCCGCCCTCGATCGGCATGAACGGCGGCCCGTGAATCGTGTGCACAATCGCAGGGATCCCGACAAGCGCGCGGAGCTTGGCCGCGACGGCGCGCCCAGCCTTGACAAGGTTCCAGATTTCGGGCCGAATATCTTTGGGCCGCCGTTCTTCGACGAATGTCCCCTCGTGAATCTGCCACGCGGCCGCGCGCCCCAGCACCCCCGCCTTCGACGAGTGCGTGTGCACAATGTCGGGTGAGACGTCGCGGATCAGTCGGCGGAGCTCGCCCAAGGCGCGCCTGTCAGCAAGCGGGCTGACCTCCCGCACCATGTGCGGCACCGCATGCGTCGCAATCCCCCGCCCATCCTCCGTCCGAAACCCCCCCACCCGCTCCAGCAGCGACCCCTCCGGCCCATAGATCGGTCCGAACGCCAGATGTACCTCGTGACCCAGCCGTGCCTGCCCCTCGCACGAGAGCACCGTGTTCTCTTGCGAGCCGCCAAGGATCAGTCGGGTTGAGATATGCAAAATGCGCATCGGGCCCCAGAGCGTACAGAACTCACCCCGCCGATGTTCGCCCGCACTCCGGACAGGTGGCCCCCCGCGTCCCCCGAAGGTCATACCCGCACGCCTCGCACTCATGCTCCGGGCGCCGCAGATGCCGCCACCACAACCATCCGCACGGCACGCCCACGCCCACCAGCGGAATCCACAGCGGCACCCGAATCGCCCAGCCCGGTATCGGCGCGCTCGCGTGCTCAAACGCCGCCCCAAGGTTCACCACCGGCGACCCGCTCGCCCGACGCACCTCCCACCGCCACCCCGGGCGCGCCAGCCGGCTCATCAAGGACGCCCGCGCGCTCCGGTCCGAGTACGTCGCATACACCGTCGCCCGCACCACCGAAAACCCATGCTCGCGATACGCCCCGTCCTCGTGGTGCACCCACACGCCCCACACACACGACGCCGCGCCGACCACCAGCAGCCCCGCGCCCGCACCCGTGAGCATCCATCGCACGCGATGTCGAGTCTTTACTCTCATGCGTACTCGATCCACTCCAGGCACAACCCCTGCGGCTGCAACGTCGGCCCCGCCAGTTCCCGCTTCCCCGTGCGAATCGCCTCCAGAATGCGGGCCTCATCCATCCGCCCCCGCCCCACCTCCACCAGCGTCCCCGCGATGATCCGCACCATGTTCCACAGAAAGCCGCTCCCCACCACATCGATGACAATCCGTCGCGCATCGGCAGCGCGCGCGGCCTCCTCGCGCACCGAGCACGAAAACACCGTCCGCACCGTGCTCAGCCGCCCATGCCCCGCCGCCGCAAACGCCGCGAAGTCATGCTCCCCCACAAGCAGCGCGGCCGCCTCGTTCATCCGCCCAACATCCAGCGCCGACCACACATGCAGCGCCGTCCGCCGCTCCCACAGCGGCCGCGTCGGCGAGTTCCAGATCGTGTACGTGTAGCACTTCCTCCTCGCCCCCTGGATCGGATTGAAGTCCGCCGGCGCCACCGCCCCGTCCAGCACCTGCACATCCCCCGGCAGCCTCGAGTTGATCGCCCGCACCAGCGCCTCCGTCCCGCGCGACAAAGGCCACCCCACGCCCCGCATCTCCCCCCCGTCGTCCGAGCACGTGAACGCCGCCACCTGCCCGCGCGCATGCACCCCCGAGTCCGTCCGGCTCGCCCCCATCAGGATCACCGGCTCGCGCACCGCCGCCCAACCCCCCCCCTCCACCACCGCCTGCACCGTCCGCAGTTCCACCCGCGCCCGACCATCGCCCGGGTCGGCACCCGCGTCCCCCATGGGCTCCGCCGGCGCCCCGCCCCCCTCCTCGGCCCCGAGGATGTGCTCCGCGAGGGCTCCCTCCTCCGGCGGCGACTGCTTCTGCCACCCGCAGAAGTCCGTCCCGTCATACGCGATGGTCAGGCGGTATCGGGGCAATCAGTGGGCATCCCGCGACGACCCCGGCGGACCCGCCGGTGGCGTGATGATGATCTCCCTTGGCCCCTCGCCCGCGTCGGCCCCACGATCGCCCCGACGCGCATCCCGGTACGGCGCCGCCTTGTTCACCAGCCGCCACCACCACAGCGCGATCGGCGTGGCAAACAGCAGGATGAGCATCGCCACGATGATGATGAACCACGGCATCGCCCGCATCATAGAAGCAGGCCGCGCCCCACAGGGTCCCCGTTGCACCCTCGGGACCAAGGCTCCGTTCCCGAAACACGCCGTTCCCTTTCGGGCTGTCGGGAACCTGCCGGATTCGCCCATCGCCGAAATACCCAGTAGTTTCCCGGGCCTATTATTCCTCTTCCGAGGTTGAACCTTGGAACCATCTGTGGCAAACTAGTGAATATGGCGGGGTGCCGTCGATCTGTCTGGATCGACTGTCGTTATTCGAGGCCGATTCTCGGCCCCGAGCGCATCGTGAGTCGTTTCTCTCACCTGCCGGAATAGAGGAGTATTTGGAATGCATGGACTTCGACTCTGCAGCGCGGCCGGCATGGCCCTCTGCGCGACCTCCCTCGCCTTCGGACAGTTCGGTCCCCGAGTCAATGAGTATCCCGACGTCATCGTGAGCAGCGTCGGCGGCTCCTACGACTCCACCGGCACCGGCGCGCTCGCCAACTACGGAAGCTCCAACGGCTGGGCCTCCTACGCCATCGGCTCCGACTCCTGCAACATCGGCCTCAACCCCGCCATCTGGATGGACGCCGGCACGTATTCCAACCAGCACCCCGTCATCGGCGGACAGATCTACCGCAACTTCAACGGCCGCTTCGAGCAGATCGGCATGTCCTGGCTCAAGCACGGCTTCTGCGCCGCCGACTCCTGCTCCACCGGCAACAACAGCGGCGGCCAACAGGGCTGCCTCAATATCGGCGGCAACCACCCCAGCCACACCGGCTGTCAGACCGACTACCGCGGCAGCCCCGCCACCGGCGGAACCGGCTGCGACTGGCTCGGCGCCGCCCGCGCCACCGACACCTACGGATCGAGCCTCAACGGCAGCCAGGGCTATCTCGGCCCGCGCTCCGAGGTCAACGCCTGGACCGGCGTGTACCCATACCCCTACGTCCGCCAGGGCTCCAACCCGTCCTCCTGTCTCAACAAGCGCCTCCTCGTCCGCAACTCCGACCTCGACCCCGCGAACTTCCCCCGCTACAACGCCACCACCAATCCCACCGGCGCCCGCTACTACGGCGAGGTCGTGTACATCGTCACCGACGAATGGCCCACCGAACGCTACAACGGCTACTCCACGCGAGCCCTCGTCGTCGGCACCTCCCTCGCCACTCCCAGCGGCGGGTGCGGCCCCGCCTTCTCCCTCGCCTTCACCATCGGAACCGGAAACCTCACCATCCCCTTCAAGCCCGCCATCACCCAGTGGAAAGAGGCCGATCCGACCGTCACCCTCGTCACCGCCGACGCCCCCAACGACGGCCGATTCTACATCGGCGCCAAGGTCACCGACCTCGGCAACGGAACCTGGAACTACGAGTACGCCGTCTTCAATCTCAACAGCGACCGCTCCGCCGGGTCCTTCAGCATCCCCAAGTCCTCCTCCTCGGCCCTGCAGATCTCCTCCACCGGCTTCCACGCCCCGGAATACCACTCCGGCGAGCCCTACGCCGCCAAGGCCTGGGACACCACCATCAACCCCGGCGAGGTCCGCTTCGCCTGCGATCCCTACGCGACCAACGCCAACGCCAACGCGATCCGCTGGTCCACCCTCTACAACTTCCGCTTCGTCGCCAACCAGCCCCCCAAGATGGCCACCGACACGCCCGTGGTCATCGGGCTCTTCAAGCCCGGCGTCCAGTCCACCGACGCCAACGCCATCGAGGTCCGCGGCCTGCCCGTCCCCGGCGATCCGCCCTCCTGCCGCGCGGACTTCAACGCCAGCGGCTCCCTCGACACCCAGGACATCTTCGATTTCCTCAACGGCTGGCTCGCCGGCGTCCCCGCGGCCGACTTCAACGGCACCGGCGGCATCGAGGTCCAGGATATCTTCGACTACCTCAACGCATGGTTCGTCGGCTGCCCCTAAGGCCCGCCGTCCCCCCACGAACAACCGAGCCCCGGTCGCAAGACCGGGGCTTTTCTTTCTGCACCGCACATCGGTCCAACGCCCGACCCGTCCCCCTCAGCCCGAGTGCTTCGGCGATCGTTGCGCCTTGGCGAGCATCTCCTGTCCCGCCTGCGGCTGCACCACCACATCGATCGCCCGCTCCTCCACCGCCGAAGGCTCGCCGTCGAGCCGCGCCTTGAGCAGCCGCCCCACCTTGAACTTCACCGTCCGTTTCGCCGGCACGTCCACGCGCTGGAGCGTCTTGGGGTTCTGGGCCACCCGGGGGGCGCGCGACTTGGTCTCCAGCACGCCGAAATCGCGGAACTCCAGCCGGTTCCCGCGCCCGAGCTCCTCGATCACCTCGTCCAGAAACTGCTGGACCACCCGCTTGACGTCCGCCCGTTTACAACTCGTCGCCGTGGCGATGCGATCGATCAGGTCTTTCTTCGTGACTGTCGCCATGGGAGAAATCCGGTCGAAACGGTGCCCGCGTGCGTGACGCGCCCGGCGTCCCCCAAAGCGCCCAATGCCGCGTCCCGGCATGGTCCCACGTCCGGACCAGTCGGGCAAGTCAGGGTTGTCCGGGCCGCCTTCCGGCGGCCCCACGAGGCCAACACGCCGCCGCCGGTATTTCCATCGGCGGCGACCGCGAAGAAACAAACAATCCCCCCGGCCAACCCCGGGAGGCTCCGATCCGCACAGTATCGCGAATTCGCAAAGCCCCGTCAATACCCAACTTGGGTGCAATTCGTGACTTCGGAAACAAAGTTGATAATTCCTGCCGGCAATACTCCGGCATCCCCGAATTCGGAGAACGAACACCGCCCAAGTATGGGGATGTGGGCAATCCGGGCAATGTCCGCAACCTGGCGAACCCAGCGAATCCGAACGCCATCAGAAGCGGATTACCACCCCGGCAAACAATCCCGCCAGCCGCCCCGTGTATTGAAACCGCTCCAGGTCCCGCCCGTCCGTCAGGTTGAACGCAATCTGCCGCCAGCCAAGCTCGATCCCCACGTTGGAAACCGGCCGCCACTCGAACGCGACCACCACGTCCAGCGAGTAGCTCAGCGTCGAGTACAGCGCCATTCCCCCCGCCGAGAGCTGCAGCACCACGCTGAAATCGTCGGCCAGCACCGCCTCCGCCCGCGCCCCGACAAACGGCTCGAAGAACAGGTTCGACTCCTCGGCCCGGGCCGGCGCCCCCGACGCCGACTCCACCGAGACGCCCACGTCGTAGAACCGGCCCCCGACAAACGCGTGCACGTACACAAACGCATCGACCGCCGCGTCCGGCGATCCCGAGCCGGCCCGCCAGTCGTGCTCCCACACCCGATACCCCGCGCTGAACTCGTACATCCCCAGCGACATATCCACGTTGAGCGGATCGCCCTGCGCAAACGCCACCGACCCGAGCCTCCCCGCCACATCCGCCGCGGCCGATCCCCTCGATAGCTCGAAGTCGCTCCCCCCGAACGTGAACCGCCACGGCCCCGTCGTCGCCACCAGCGTCCCCGCCGGACGGACGCGCGTGCTCGCCAGCCCGATGTCGTTGATCCGCACCTTCTCCGCCTCGGAGGTGAACCCGCCCGGGCCCGTGCCCGACGCAACCGGCAGCTTCATCTTCCCGCTCGGACCCACGAACCAGATCAGCGGCTCGATCTGGATCCTCAGCGAATCGTCGGCGGCCGGGACCGGTTCCCCCGCCGCGTCCCCGGCGTGGATAGACAGCGACGCGTCAAACCCGCCCAGCGCCGCCGCGCCAAGCACCGAGCCCGCCACAAAGACCGCTGAACGCAGGCACGCATGTGTGAAGAAACTGTGCATCGGGGGCTCCGGCCGGTAGAGTTGTCTTCGGGCAGGGAGGATACCGCGCCCGCGACAGGTCGTGGAAAGATTGCGTGTCCGAACCAGGAGTCGAGCATGGCCCGCCCAGCGCCGCAAGCCGGAGGTATCGGGGAACACGGCGTCCCCATCGCCCCCGGCGTGCGCGTCCCCGACGCCGTGCTCCGCTTCGCCTTCTCCCGCTCCAGCGGCCCCGGCGGCCAGAACGTCAACAAACTCGAGACCAAGGCCGAACTCCGCGTCGCCATCGACGATCTCCCCCTCTCGGGCCGCGTGAAGGGCCGCCTGCGCACCCTCGCCGGCGACCGCATCATCGGCGCCGAGACCTACACCGACCAGGAGGGCCGCCACCGCACCCGCGCCGGAGACCTCGTCCTCGTCGCCCGGGAGTTCCGCTCCCAGTCCCAGAACAAGTCCGCCTGCCTCGACAAACTCCGCGACCTCATCGTCCAGGCCCAGGCCGAGCCCAAGGTCCGCCGCAAGACCCGCCCCTCCCGCGGCAGTGTCGAGCGCCGCCTCGAGGGCAAGAAGCACCGCGCCCAGATCAAGCGCGGCCGGGGCGGCGCATCCGAATAGGCCGAATACCCTCGCCCGTGAGCGACAACGGCTACATCCTCGCCATCGAGATCTCCAACCCCGGCTCCGCCGGCCACGGTGCGGGGAGCGTCGCCATCGGCCGACTCATCGGCGCATCCGTCACACACATCGACGCCGAACCCGTCGGCGCCGGCGGGCGCGGCTCCGGCGGCTTCGGCGGCCACGACGACGACCTCATGCCCGCCATCGAACGGCTCTGCACGCGCGCGGGCATCCACCCCCGCTCCGGCCATCTTCGCCGCGTCGGCGTGAGCATCGGCCCCGGCGGCTACACCAGCACCCGCGTCGCCTGCGCCGCCGGCAAGATGATCGCCGAAGCCAGCGGCGCCGAGTGCGTCGCCGTGCCCACCGCCCTCGCAGTCCTCGAAGCCGCCCAGAGCACCCTCCGCTCCGGCCGCGTCGCCGTCGCCCTCGCCGGCAAGGGCGAGACCGCGTGGGTGCAGGTCTTCGAGAACGGCGAGCCACGCGCCCCCGGCACTGTTGTCGACAGCCTCGCCGCCGCGCCCATGTTCACCTCGGGCGTTCGTGTCCTCATCGCCGACCGCCACCTCCCCGCCCCCATCCGCGCCGCGGCCGAGTCCGCCGGCGTGCGCCTCGTCGAACCCGCCTTCGACGCGGCCGCCTGCGCCCGAGTCGCCGCCCGCACGACCCCCATCGACCCCGCCGAACTCGTCCCGCTCTACCCCCGCGAACCCGACGCCGTCACGCTCTGGCGCGCCAGGAAGAAGGGTTGAGCCAGCAGCGAAGAGTGGGGGGCCTACGCCGGGACCGCCGCCCCCGCACGCACCACCACCTGCGGCACGCCCATCGCCCCATCCAGCATCGCCCGCACACACCCCGCGCACGCGTCGAGCGGCCCATCCCCCTTGGCGATCCGCGCCTGCAGCGTCGCCCCCTGGATCATCGCCAGGATGCACCGCGCCGTCTGCTCCGCGTTCCCCCCCGCCACCAGCACCTCCGCCAGCGGCTCGCCGATCCGCTGCGCCAGCCGATCGTTGAACGCCCCGATCCGCTCCGCCGCCCTCGGGTGCGAGTCCCCGATCTCCGCCGCCAGATTCGTCAGCGGACACCCCAGCGTGCACCCCGTCCGCCGCATGAAGCTCCGATAGAACTCCACCACGGCAAGCACCCTCGCCCGCGGCTCCTGGTGCGCCGCCAGCGTGTTCTCGATCGTCGTCTCCACCACCCGCGCGTGCCGCTCGATCACCGCCAGCAGCAGGTCGTCCTTCGTCGGAAAAAAGTGGTACAGGCTCCCCCCGCGCGCCCCCGCCGATTCCAGAATGTCCGAGAGCCCCGTCGCCGCGTACCCCCGCTCCCAGAACAGTTCCCCCGCGGCGTCGATGAGTCGCTGGCGGGTGTCGGTGACTGGAGGCATGGCGGTGGTGGAAAAACGGGGGGCGAGGGTCGCGTGAGTGTACCGCTTCTCGGACCTACGCGCGGCCCGTGAACTCCGGCCGATCCGCCTGCAACGACGCGCGGACTTCCCCGCGCTCCCCCGACCGCCGGCAAGGTGGAATGGCCCGCCCCCGGAGGCACGCTCTGGGCAGGTGAACGCAATAAACGGGCCCAACCCCGGCCGATCTTGCCGTGCGCACAAGCGCACCGGGCGGCCATTCCTGCCCGCCCTGCTCATGCTCATCACCGCTCTGTCGGTTGATCTCGGTTGCCGACCCGCACAGGCCCAGGTCATCACCGGAAAGCCCCCCGGCGCCTGCGGCGCCTGCGTCTGGGATTCCGGGGCCTCCGACCGCCTCACCGCGCAAACCTCGATCGTCAGCGTCTACGCCGGCGACATGCCCACCGCCGACGACGTCTACATCCAGCCCCACCAGATCGCCCACGTCTCGCACATCACCGCGATCCTCATCGGCGAGTCCATCATCCCCAAGGCCCGCCTGCGCATCTACGAAGACTGCAACGGCCTCCCCAGCACCCTCCTGTTCACACACGACACAACCAACCTCACCGACACCGGCCAGACCTACGAGGGCCTGCGCGTCTACCTCGCCGACTTCACCACCCCCGACCTCTGGCTCCCCGGCGGTTCTTCCGGACGCACCTACTGGGTCTCCGTCTCGGGTGTGGCCGCGACGCCCACCGACCGGTGGTACTGGGCCAGCGCCGGCGCAGGCCAGATCGCCGGCCGCCCCGGCCTGTTCAAAGCCCCGAGCGCGGGCGTTCCCAACTGGACCGGCGTCAACGAACTCGCCTGCGGATGCACCGACTTCGCCCTGCGTCTGGAAGGCGACTGCTGCGAGGTCCTCTGGGACGCCGGCGCCCCGATGGCGCCTGCGTCCGGCACCCTCTCCATGCTCGGCCCCGGAAGCGTCGCGGCCCGCGCCGCCGACGACTTCGTCGTCCCCCCGTGCGACGACGCCACCGTCTGCTATCTCGCGGCCACCATGTACAGCAACTGCCTCCCCCTCGTCGGCCAGTTCGAGATCTACCCCGACTCCTGCTCCACGCCCGGCACAACGCCCATCGGCGTCGTCCCCTTCACCCGCGCCGTCGACCTCGGATACTCCGTCACCATCGGCGGAGCCCTCCTCCGGGCCTATCGCGTCGAGGCGCTGGGCACCAACCTCGTGCTCCCCGGGGGCCGCACCTACTGGCTCGCCGCCGTCGCCCGCGCCGCCGGGGGCCTCCAGCAGAAGTCCCTCTTCGCCTGGGCCTCGGATTGCTCCCGCTGCGCCTCCCGACTCTCCCCGGCCATGTCCTCCGGCCCCGCCGTCGCCGGCCCGCTGGCTCTCCCGTGGAGAGTCATCGACCAGTCCAGCGGACAGGCCCGCGCCCTCCAGTCCACCGTCGGCATCAAGAAACGCTCCGGCGCGCCGATCATCGTCCCGCCCCCCTGCCCCGCCGACATCAACCTCGACGGGCGCGCCGACATCGAGGACATCTTCGCCTACCTCAACGCCTGGTTCGCCGGGTGCCCCTGAGCCGCGCTACCCGATGAACTCCGCGTGCAGCGCCCGCACCGCCTCCGGCCCGTCCTCGCTGCCGGTCACGAAACTGATCGACAGCTCGCTCGACCCCTGCGCGATCGCCACCACATTGATCCTCTTCGCCGCCGCCGTATTGAACACCCGTGCCGCGATCCCCGGCGCCCCATGCATCCCGCTCCCCACCACCGCCACCACCGCCACCCGATCGATCAGCGCCACGCCCCGGGCCACCCCGCCGCGCATCAGCGCCCGCTCCAGCACCGCCTTGGCCCGCTCCCCGTGGTCCTTGGCCACCACCAGCGAGATCCCCGCCTCGCTCACGCTCTGGCTGATCATCATGATGTTCACGCTCGCATCCGCCAGCGCCCGGAACACCTGCGCCGCCGTCCCCGGCCGACCGATCATCGCCGCCCCGCTCACCGTGATCAGCGCGGCGTTCCTGTGCAGCAGCACGCACTTCACCGGTTCCCGCTCGTGCCCCCGACCGCCGCTCTGGGCGGTCGGGGATTCGGGCACCAGGATCGTCCCCGGAGACGCCAGGTTGAACGTGTTGCGGAATCGCACCGGAATGCGATGCTCCGCCGCCGGCTCCAGCGCCAAGGGGTGCATGCTCTTGGCCCCGAACTGCCCCATCTCGATCGCCTCCGCAAACGTCACCGACGCGAGCAACCTCGCCCCCGGCACGATCCGCGGGTCCGTCGTCATCAGCCCATCCACATCCGACCAGATCCACACCTCCTCGGCCCCCAGAGCCGCACCGATGATGCACGCCGTGTAGTCGCTCCCCCCGCGCCCCAGCGTCGTCGTCACGCCATGCTGCGTCGCCGCGATGAACCCGCTCACCACCACCCGCTCCCCCCGATCCAGGATCGGCCGCAGATTGGCCTTCAACTGGTACAGGCTCAGGTCCATCAGCGGCGCGGCCTTCCCGAACTCGTCGTTGGTCACGATCCCCGCGTCCTGCCCCGTGAACCCCCGGCACCCCAGCGCCGCGGCCATCATCACCGTGGACAACTTCTCCCCGAACGCCACCATCGCGTCCTTGCTCCGCGTGGTCAGCTCGCCCACCGCGCTGATCCCATCCGCCAGATGCTCCAGCCGATCCAGCATCGCCCGGATCTGCTCCGGCGCCCCCCCGCCGATCCCCTTGGCCGCCGTCTCGTGCTTCGTGCGAATCCGCGACATCAGCGAGTGCACCGCCGCCCGGTTGTCCGTCGCCGCCGCGTCACCCAGTTCCAGCAGCAACTCAGTCACCTGGTCCATCGCCGACACCACGCACACCACGCCCTTCCCGGGCGCGGAATCCCGGGCGATCCCCGCCGACCGCTCGATCGTCTCCGCGTCCTTCATGGACGTGCCGCCGAACTTCATCACGATGGTCGAGTCGCCTGCCATGGTCATTCTTTCCAAATCAGTGCTTCACCGCGAAGCAACGAAGCCGAACCCGAAGTCTCCGAAGCCCTGCAATGTGCTGGGTGAACGCGTTCCTCACTTCTCAACTCCAGTTCTGCTTCGTCTCCTTCGCCTCCGCCTTCGCATCTTCGCGGTGATGGCCTTCAGGCCCCCCCCGACGCATGCCACACATCCACCAAATCTCGCAGGATCGCCGTCGCCGTCTCGTTCCCCCCCGCGCCCCGACCCACCAAAGTCACCTCCCCCGCCCGCGCCAGCGTGAACTGCACCGCGTTGAGCGCACGCGGCACATCCATCGGCCCGTGCATCGCCACCGCCTGCGGCGACACGCTCAGCGTCCGCGCCTCCGCGTCGATCTCCCCGATCAGTTTCATCGTCTCCCCCCGCCCCGCCGCCTCGTTGATCCGCGCCTTGGGAAAGTCCCGGATCCCCGAGATCGTCACATCCTTCACCGTCGCCCCCATCCGCAGGATCGCGTTCGCCAGGATCACCACCTTCGTCGCCGTGTCGATCCCATCCACATCCGCGCTCGGGTCCGTCTCGGCGTATCCCAAGCGCGTCGCCTCCGCCAGCGCGGCCGCGTACGTCTCCCCCTCCGCCGCCATCTTCCACAAGATGAAGTTCGTCGTCCCGTTCATGATCCCGCGGATCTTCAGGATCGTGTCCCCCGCCCCAAGCGTCCGCGCCGTCGCCAGCACCGGCGTCCCCGCCCCCACCGTCCCCGAATACCGCAACTCCACCCGGTTGAACCGCGCCAGCTCCACCAGCGCCGGCATCGCCACCGCCAGCGGAGCCTTGTTCACCGTCACCACGTGCTTCCCGCTCCCCATCGCCGCCTTCATCCGCTCGATCGCCGGGCGCGGCCGCGCCAAGTCGCTCGGCGAAGACTCCACCACCACATCCGCCTGCACGTCCCGCAGCAGCCCCAGCTCATCGTGCCCCAGCACCCCGCCCTCCACCGCCCCCACCGTCCCCGAAGCCTCCTTGGCCGCCAGCAAGGCGCGGGCGTCGAGCCCCGAGTGCGACACCGCAGCCCCCCGCGAGTCCATCACGCACACAAGTTTCGTTGACATCCCCGTGCGCGCATACAGCTCGTCGCGCCGCGACTCCAGAAGAGTCGCAAGGGCGCGCCCAACCGAGCCAAAGCCAATCAGAACGATGCGCATGGCGAAGAGTGTATTTCGGTCCGAGAACGCCCGGACTTCAGCCGCACCGCCGCGAACCAGAGAGGTCAATCGACCAAGGCCGGCACACCCGTCGCCCCCGCCTTCACCCCCCGCGGCGCCGCCCCCATCGGCCCCGACAGGGCCAGCATCCGATCGATCGCCCCCAGCGCATGCACCCGCGCCTCCGGATGCACCGTGATCCTGTTGACCACGTTCCCCTTGGCCAGATTGTCCAGCACCCAGCACACGTGGGCCTGATCGATCCGGAACATCGTCGTGCACAGGCACTGGCAGTCCGACAGAATCCGCACATGAACCCCCCGCTCCGCCGCCTCGCGTGCGATCCGGTTCACCAGGTGAATCTCCGTTCCCACCGCCCAGTGGCTCCCGGCCTTCGCCTCGCGGATCGTCCTGATGATGAACTCCGTCGAGCCCGCCAGGTCCGCCCTGTCCACGACTTCCTTCACGCACTCCGGATGTACCAGGATTGTCGTCCGTTCGCCCTTGGGCTTCTCCGCATCCGCGGCCCGAATCTCATCGCAATGCTCCGGCCGAAACAACTTGTGCACCGAGCAGTGCCCCGCCCACAGGACCACCTTGGCCGCCGCCAGCTGCTCCGCCGTCGCCCCGCCAAGGCCCTCCCCCCGCGACTGCTTCCGCGGGTCGTACAAACACGTCTCCTTCGCCACATCCATCCCATACGCCGCCGCCGTGTTCCGCCCAAGGTGCTGGTCCGGCAGGAACAACACCTTGATCTCCTCCCCCTTCTTCTTCGCCTGCGTCCCCCCCGCCATCGCCCACTCGAACACCTTCTGCGCGTTCGACGATGTGCACACGATCCCGCCGTTGCTCCCCACGAACGACTTGATCGCCGCCGTCGAGTTGATGTACGTGATCGGGATCACCCGCCCCTTCCACTTCCGCTCCTCCAGCGCATCGTGGATCAACTCCCACGCCGCCAGCGCATCGTCATAGTCCGCCATGTCCGCCATCGAACACCCAGCCGACATGTCCGGCAGAATCACCGACACGCTCTCCGGCGTCAGCAGGTCCGCCGTCTCCGCCATGAAGTGCACGCCGCAGAACACCACGTACTTCGCCCCCTGCTCCTCCACCTTCGACGCGGCCAGTTGCGACAGTTTCAGCGAGTCCCCCGTGAAGTCCGCGTGCCGAATGATCTCGTCGGTCTGGTAGTGGTGCCCCAGAATGACCAGATCGCTCCCCAACTCGGTGCGGCGCACGGAGATACGCTCGGCCAGCTCGTCCGGCTTGGCCTTGGTGTACTCATCCGAGAGCGAGGGCTGCCACAGCATGCCCCATCATAGGGAACCCGACTGCCCCGCCCCGTTCATGCCGCCGTGTTGAACGCGTCCCGATGCGTGTACCGAACCGCCACGAGCTGGCGATGCTCCCCCAGCGCCTCGGACCGCACCACGATCCCGTGCAGCAGCGCCGACGCCGGAACCACCGCCCGGTTGTTGAGCGAAAGCCCCACATCGATCGGCTCGCCCGCCTCGAACGGACGGTCCGTCTCCACCTCCAGCAGCGCACCCGCGAACGACACATCCCGCGACATCGCCGGCACAAACTGCCGGCTCGCCGGGTGGAACATCTTCCCCGGCCGCTCCACGCTGAACCGCCGGTGCGAGCGTCGGTCGTTGATGTCCGAGTGCGTCGTCGAAACAGGTGCGCCGGTCATGCGTGGGCTCCATCAAAGTGCGTTCATCAGGTATCGGACTCCCGCCCGGGTTTCTACAGGGTGCGCCCCACGATGCGCACGCGATCCACGCAACGTCCTCCCTCTTATCGGGGGGCGCGACAAGGGCGAGCGGCCCACCCCCCGCGCGGCCGATGATGGTCCGTGCATATCAGCGTCCTCATCCCCACCTTCCGCCGCCCCGCCAAACTCGCGGCCTGCGTCCGCGCCCTCGCCCAGCAACAAACCCACGTCGAGTTCGAGGTCCTCGTCGGCCTCGACGGCCCCTGCGACGAAAGCCGCCACGCCGCCCGGTCCGCCTGGGACGAGGCTTCCCTCGACTTCGGCGGCCGCGAACTCCGCATCATCGAGTGCGACCGCGCCGGCTACACCCTCGTCCGCAACCGCCTCGTCCACGAGGCCCGCGGCCGCATCGCCCTCAACCTCAACGACGACGTGATCCCCGAGCCCGCCCTCATCAACGCCCACCGCCAGGAACACACCCGCCGCACCCGAGAGAACCTCGGCCCCGCCATCGTCGTCGGCGACGCCCCCTACCTCCGCCGCCCCGCGGGCGAGCTCGACTCGCTGCTCGACCGCCTCGTCCGCGAAACCCCCATGGTCTTCTTCTACGACGCCATGAACACCCCCGAGGCCCTCGCCCAGCCCGACAAGGACTGGGGCTTTCGCCACTGCTTCGGCCTGAACTTCTCCGCCGATCTCGCCCTCATCCGCGAGGTCGGCGCGTTCCTCGCCCGCCCCCACGTCTACGGCTACGACGACATCGAACTCGCCTTCAAACTCGCCCGCCGCTTCGACACGCCCGTGCTCTACCGCCCCCAGGCCCGTGTCTGGCACGACCACTTCTACACCGTCGCGGCCCTCATGGAACGCGAGCGACTCCTCGGCCGCGCCGCATGGACCTTCGCGGGCGAGAACCCCGGCTTCGGCCTCGCCGTCTTCGGCCGCGACATCCGATCAACCGAAGAACTCGCCTACTCGCGCGACTTCGTCCACCGCGAGCGCACCACCGCCGATCGAATCCGCGACACCATCGCCAGCCTCGAACGCGTCCCCTCCACCGCGGTGCCCGAAAGCGCCCACGAGATCATCCGCGCCCTCTCCCAGCAGCACCTCCTCCTCAAACGCTGGGAATGGCGCACCGGCCTCCTCGAAGCCGCGGCCGCCTAACCCCCTCGCCCGACCCGCTCGATGTGCCCCGCCGCCACCGCGGCCCCGTCCTCCTCCCGCATCGCCTCCCCCAGCCTTCGCGATCTCTCGATCAACCCCGCCTCCGTCGTCGCCCGCTTGATCGCCTCCGCCAGCGACGCCACCGAGAGCCTCCGCCGCGCCAGCGTCACCGACACCCCCAGCCGCCCCGCCCGCGCCGCATTATCAAACTCATCATTCGCAAACGGCACGATGATCCCCGGCCGCCCCGACCGCAGCACCGCCGCCAGCGTCCCGATCCCCGCGTGGTGCACCACCACAGCCGCCCGCGCCATCACCCTCGAGTACGGCGCATACTCCACCGCACGAATCTCCTCCGGCAGGTCCCCCAGCGCTTCCGACCCGCCCGTGAGCATCACCCCGCGCCGACCCGCCCGCGCGCACGCCTGCGCCGCCAGCCGATAGAACGCCTTCCCATGGTGCGACACGCTCGACCCAAGCGTGACCAGCACCGGCTCGGGCCCCCTTTCCATCCACCCCACCAACTCCCGCTCGGCATCCAACTGCTCGCCGCTCGTCGCCGGCCGATCAAACGTCGCAAACCCGCAGATCCGCCCCGTCCGCGGATCATCCCCCATCGCAGGCCGGTAGTGCGGCGACCACATCCCCAGCGTGGGCACGCCGCGCGAACCATCACCCAGCCGCTCGCCGGGCAGAATGCCGTCATGCCCGCGCGCCAGGCTGAAAATGATGTTCTTGATCGGCGGCAATCCCGCCCCGCGCCGCAGCCGGTTGATCACCGGGTCCAGCCGCACCCGCGCCATGAACCTCGCCACCCGTCGCAGCATCCGATCAACCACCCGCGGCGCATCCGGCCACGGCAGCGAGGGCAGCGCGATCCGTTCCTCGCGCGAGAACCAGAACAGCGGCGAGAGCACGCACTGCACGTACGGAATCCCGAGCAGTTCCGCCGCCGCGTGCGCCCCGAACGAGATGTGGTGCGACACGATCACCTCCGGCCGCACCACCGGCATCAGCGTCCGCACCGCCTCCAGCGTCGGCGCAAACGACGGCGCGATCAGGTTGTCGAACACGAACATCGGCGACGCCCCCGCGTTGACCAGGTCCGCCATCCGGATCAGCCGCAGGTACTCCTCCGCCGTCCCGAGCGGCCAGAACCCGATCCCCGCCCCCACGATCCGCTCCTTGAAGTACGGATTCGTCAGCAGCGTCACCTCGTGCCCCCGCGCCTTGAGCGCAAGCCCCACCGCGACGAACGGGTGCACGTCCCCAGCAGAGCCGATGGTCGTCAGAAGGATGCGCATGGGCGGGTCGCGGCGTCAGCGTGGCAAAGTGGCAAAGTGGCAAAGTGGCAAAGTGGCAAAGTGGCAAAGTGGCAAAGTGGCAAAGTGTGATTCTTGGCTCGCGCACTCCGCCACCCTGCCACCTCGCCACTCTGCCACTATCCTTTCCCATGATCCAACTGGGCGTGAACATCGACCACGTCGCCTCCGTCCGAAACGCCCGCTACCGCGGCCCGCTCGTCCAGGACGGCGAGCCCGACCCCGTCCGCGCCGCCCACGAGGCCGAACTCGGCGGGGCCGACGGCATCACCGTCCACCTCCGCGAGGACCGCCGCCACATCCAGGACCGCGACCTCGGCCTCCTGCGAAGCCTCGTCAAGGTCAAGCTCAACCTCGAGATGGCCGCCACCGACGAGATGGTCGCCATCGCCGCCAGGCTCAAGCCCCACACCGCCATGCTCGTCCCCGAGGGCCGCCAGGAGGTCACCACCGAGGGCGGCCTCGACGTCGCCGGCCAGGCCCCGCGCATGCGTGAGGTGGTGAAACGCTTGCAGGACTCGGGCCTCATCGTCTCCGCCTTCATCGACCCCGACGACCGCCAGATCGACGCCTGCCGCGCCGCCGGATTCGACGTCTGCGAGGTCCACACCGGCCCCTACGCCGCCGCCTTCGCCGCCCGCGGCGGAGACCTCCGCCGCCCCGAGCTCGCCGCCGAACTCGACAAGGTCCGCGCCGCCGGCGCCCGCATCCGCTCCGCCGGCATCCGCTTCAACGCCGGCCACGCGCTCAACTACCACAACGTCGCCCACGTCGCCGCCCTCGAGGGCGTCGCCGAACTCCACATCGGCCACGCCATCGTCAGCCGCGCCATCTACACCGGCCTCCGCGAGGCCGTCCGCGAGATGAAGCGCCTCATGGTCCAGGCCGCGCAGTGACCGGGCGCCGTGGTGGACGGCCCCGCGTCCGCCACGCCTCGGGCCCCGTCCCAATACACTCCGCCCGCCATGCCACACCTCACCCTCGAAGGGCTGCTCACCGCCGACAACCTCGCCGCGCTCACCACGCTCACCGCCCTCGAGATCGTCCTCGGCATCGACAACATCATCTTCATCGCCATCCTCGTGGGCCGAATGCCCGCCGAGCAGCGCGACAAGGCCCGCATCCTCGGCCTCGCCGCCGCCATGCTCATGCGCATCGCCCTCCTCTTCGCCATCACCTGGGTGATGGGGCTGGACAAGAACGTCCTCTTCCATCTCCCCATCGCCGACCACGACGTCTCCGGCAAGGACCTCGTCCTCCTCCTCGGCGGCCTCTTCCTCGTCGGCAAGAGCGTCCTGGAAATCCACCACAGGGTCGAGACCGGCGGCGCCGTCGAGGCCATCCCGCACGCCAAGGCGGGCAGCACCCGCCTCGGATTCGCCGCCGCCATCGCCCAGATCATGCTCCTCGACATCGTCTTCAGCCTCGACTCGGTCATCACCGCCGTCGGCATGGCCAAACGCATCGAGGTCATGATCGTCGCCGTCATGCTCGCCGTCGGCGTCATGCTCGTCTTCAGCGGCTACATCGCCCGCTTCGTCGAACGCCACCCCACCATCAAGATGCTCGCCCTCTCCTTCCTCATCCTCATCGGCGTCATGCTCATCGCCGACGGGTGCGGCCAGCACGTCCCCAAGGGCTACGTCTACTTCGCCATGGCCTTCTCCCTCGCCGTCGAGATGCTCAACATCTGGGTCCGGGCACGCGCCAAGAAGGCCGAACCCGCGAAGGCATGAAGCGGTGAGCAGGTGAGCAGCCAATGTGGATTATTCACCCGTTCACCTGCTCACCTCATCACCCCTTCACCTCTTCACCTGCTCACCTCCCTACGCCCCCTCCCACCCCGCCGGATCCTGCTTGTAGAACCCCCTGAGCGCGTCGTACAGCCGCGTGTGCTGCGCCCGCAACTCCCCGGGCCGCTCAAAGAACGCCTCGCTCGCCACCGCGAAAAACTCCCCGGGGTTCGTCGCGCCGTACGTGTTGAGCACCGTCGGCACGCCCAGCGCGGCCGCCCTTCCCAGCGCGATGAACTCGCTCGTCATCACGCCCTTCCACTCGTCGAGCTGCTCCTTCGACTCCAGCAGCGGCGTCCCGTTCACCGCCCCGTCGAGCATGTCCAGCTTGTGCGCAAACTCGTGGATCACCACGTTGTGCCCGTCCGACCCGTCGATCCCGCCGTGCCGCGCATCCGCCCACGACAGCACCACCGGCCCCTGGTGCCACGCCTCGCCCAGGCACGCAAAGTCCTCGCTCACGATCGACACCGGCCCCACCGGCGCCACCGCACGCGGCCCCGAAGCCGTGAACCCCGCCGGATACACCAGCACCGACTCCACATTTGGAAACAACTCATCCCGCAGCGGGTCCAGCCCCAGCCCCAGCAGCAGAACCCCCGCCTGCGCCGCGATCACCGTCTTCATCGCCGGCGTCAGCCCCGCCGCGCGCAGCCCGCCGCACGGCTCCCAGTGCTTCTCCGCCACCAGCACCCGCGTGATGTCACGCAGGCGCGCCCGCTCCCGCTCCGGCAGCCGCCCATACAGCGCAACGTTCTCGGACAGCGCCCGCTCCGCCGCACCGTCCATCGGACGATCCAGCAACTTGCGGCGACGATGGGCTGTGAAAAAGGGCACAAGCATGAGGCCTCCCGGTACAAACACCTTCCCCCGCCAATCGGCAGCCAGATGCGAACCGCGTGCCACCGCAAAGGGCCCGCCTTGTGTTGTCTATGTTGCCCCGCCCACGCGGGTTCGCACACTCCGAATGCCGGAATGGCAGTCACGCGCCGAATACTCGGCACTCGGCACTGGGCACTACGTCCTACCCCTCCACCGCCAGCCGGCACATCACCTCCACCCCCGTCTCCAGCGCATCATCATTGAAGTCATACTCCGGCTGATGCAGCGATGGATACCCCTCCGCCCCTTTCGGCCGCACACCCAGAATGAAGAAGCACGCCGGAACGATCTGCCCATAGAACGAGAAGTCCTCCCCCCCAAGGCTCGGATGCTCCACCGGCTTCACCCGCTCGGCCCCGATCGCGCCCCTCGCGATCCGAAAGAACTTCTCCGTCGAGCCCGCATCGTTGAACGTCACCGGATACCCCGGCTCCCACGCGATCTCCGCGCGGCAGCCAAACGCCTTCGCCACGCCCTCCGTGATCTCAAAGAATCGCCGCTTCCCCAGCACCCGCGTCTCCGGCAACAGCGTCCGCATCGTCCCCGTGAACGTCGCCTCGCCCGGGATGATGTTCCGCGCCGTCCCCCCCCGCACGGTCGCGATCGTCACCACGATCGCCTCCTGCGGCGCAACGTTCCGGCTCGCGATCGTCTGCACCCCCGCGATAATGTGCGCCATCGCCACGATCGGGTCCGCCGAATACTGCGGATACGCCGCGTGCGAGGGCGTCCCCCGGATCGTCACGTTGATCGCGTCCGTCGCCGCCAGCATCGGCCCCGGCCGCGAGCCCACAACGCCCACATCAAACTGCGGCCACCCGTGCAGCCCGAAGATCTCCCGCACCCTCGGCCCCAGCACCGTCCCCCCGAGCACGCCGTCCTCGCACATCCGCCTCCCCCCCGCGCCCCCCTCCTCCGCCGGCTGGAACACCAGCGTCACCGGATTCGGCCGCTCCGGCAACTCTGAGAGCACCCGCGCCACCCCGAGCAGATTCGCCGTGTGCCCGTCGTGCCCGCACGCGTGCATCACCCCCGGCGTCGTTGACGCGTACGGCTTGCCCGTCTTCTCTGCGATCGGCAGCGCATCCATGTCCGCCCGCAGCGCGATCGCCCCCTTCGCCTCATCGCTCGCGCTCGTCGGCGGGATGTGCGCCACCACCCCCGTCCCCCCCCCCAGCCCCCCCGCGTCCCGGATCTTCAGCCGCGCCAGGCCCTCCATCACCCCCCCCGCCCCCCCCCCCTC